>JBJMOT010000017.1:0-22585 GCA_045803585.1 Gemmatimonadaceae bacterium | reverse complement strand
CAACACGCTGTTCGGCAACACCGGTCCGGTGATTGGGCGGAGAATGCGTTTTCAGGTCTCGCAGAATCTCGGTAAGTTGAACTTTACCGATTTCCTCGCCGACTACCGTCGCTACGATCCGATCATCTTCAACACGCTGACTTTTGCGACGCGATTCATGAGCTCGTTCTCGATTGGCCGCGACGAGACCTTCTATCCGAAGTACATCGGCCGGCCGGACTACATACGTGGTTACGATCGCGCCAACTTCAATTTTACCGATTGCACTTCGGTCATAAATCCACAAACCGTGGCGTGCAACAATGCCCAGCTCGCGGGGAGCAGAGTCGCGGTCGCAAACGCGGAGCTGCGCTTCCCCATTATCAGACGCTTCGATATCGGCAGTAGCTTTGGTCTGCCGCCGGTCGACGGTCTGATGTTCTATGACGCCGGACTTGCGTGGAGCGCGGGACAGACGCCGCACCTCGGGAAGGCGCCGGATGGCAACAACCCGTTCCAGGACCGTTACCCACTCACCAGCTGGGGAGCCGGACTGCGGGTCAATCTCTTCAACCTGGCGATATTGCGGTGGGATTACGCACGACCGCTGTCGACAGACCGCAAGCCGAATTGGACCTTCTCGTTGGGAGCGAGCTACTAACCGTTGCGCCGACTCCTACTGCTGGCGCTGCTCTCTGCAGCCTGTACCAATGAAAGGGCAGCGCCTGACAGCACCAACGCAAGTGTAACAGAACCTCTTGGTCCCGATCAGCTCCTTCTGCGCGTACCGCGCGCGGGAGGAAGCGGTCGTATCTATCACTACCCAAAACTCGATTCCGTTGTCTGGACGCTGGACGAGGCGCCCCCGCTCGACCGCGTGCTCGCCTTCGATGCAAATGCAGGCACCATCGTGTACGTCGATGCCAAAGGCTTCCCAGGACGGATCGACCTCAGAGAGACCGATGTCGGCAAGGCATCGAAGGCCAAGCTGACTTCGCTATCCTCCGCGAATGGAAGTGATATCTACGGCATCAATCCCAAGGGCGAGATCGTCCGCCTCAATCCGAGCGGCGGTGACTGGCACTTCAAACCCCCGGTGCCGGCCAGATCAGTGTTCGCGTTACCGACCGGGGATCTCCTGGTTGCGGCGAACAAGGGAGCACAGACGCTCGTCTGGAAGGTCCGCCCACCCGACGATGTAATTCAGGACAGCACTGTGCTCCCGCTTGCTGGGCGCGCCGTCAGCACCCAAACGGGCGATCGCGTCTACTTCACCGTCGATAGCGGACTGGTCGGGGTGAAGGTAAAAGATCTTTCTCCGCTCGGAGCGATCGAGCTCCCGAGCAGAGTAAAGACACTGACACCGACTCCCAGTGGCGACCGGATCTACGTCGCAACCGCCGGCGATAGCAGCTTATCGGTCGTAGACAGGTACTCAGGCCGCGTCGAGTCGAGTGTGACATTCGCCGCGCCACCCGAGGACCTGAGGATGGACCCGCTCGGGCGATATCTCATCGCACGCTTTCCCAAAGCCGACTCGGCCTGGATCGTAGCGATAGGAACCAACCGCCTTGTTGGTGCATTTGCCACCCGTTGGTCAGTCGATCTTCCCACGATCACACCCGATGGGGAGGTGGCGACGCTCGCCGACAAGGACGTCGTACTACTCGACCCCGAAAAGCTCAGCGTGAAATCGACAGTTGCCGGTGGCGCGAAGGATTTCTGGTACTTCTTTGCGTGGGATGGATTTCGGCCGCGAGCTCAGGGAATCGACCAGCCAGTGACTTTCCCGGGCGAGCCAGTCTACGACTCACTCTCGGCGAGCTCGACCCCGCCGACCGCGTCGTCGACGCCTACGACCGACAGCGTGCCTTCGGTCACTCAACCGCCATCAGCTGGATTTACCGTCTCGTTCGCCGCGCTTCTCGCCGAGGACAAAGCGCAGCAGCTCGCGAACACGATTATTGTCGGTGGGACGACAGCGCACGTCGTGACTTCTACGACAGCCGGCTCGCCGATCTACCGAGTCGTGCTTGGACCTTACGCCACGCGGGACGAAGCAATCAAAGTTGCGCGCGCGTCGAAGCGGGAATACTGGGTGTACGAGGGCTCCCCTTGAACGCGCGCGTCTCCGGTGGGCGCCCTGTCGCATGGGAAGACGCCGGAAGGCAAATCGCTTCACTCCTGAGTAGCTACTCGGCGGTGGTTGTCACCTCCTCCGACCCCTTTGCAGCCGCGTACGTCGCGCTGGGCCTCGCCAAAGCCGAGGCAAGACACCGACGCACGGTTGTCGCCGATCTGGTCGGCGATCTCCCTCCGCTGCGAGACCTTGTGGTCGAAGAAGATCCGCACGGTATCACCGACAGTTTCCTGTACGGCGTGTCACTGAACAAGATCGGCTATGGAGTCGCCGGCACCGAGAATCTCTACGTGATGCCGAGCGGCACCGATCCCGACATACCCGACGAGATATTTCGCAGCGCACGCTGGAAGAAACTGGCTAGCGGGTTCGCTGAAGCCGGCGCCTTGTTGCTCCTCGTTGCGTCGCGAAACTCCCCCCGCATTTCGGATCTGATCGACCAGATCGACGGCGCGGTGCTGGTCAAGGAGCCCGAACTCCCCGGCGACTCCGCTTCAATAGTGCTGGCACGCGTGGCGTCTCCGACGCCGACCCTCAAGATCCCGCTGCACCGGATGGGCGAACGGGCGGCGACGTGGAAGCAGACCGCCGGCACATGGCGACAAAGAGGCATCGAGATAACCCGCCGGCGCTGGTTTTTTCCGGCGCTTGCCGCGCTGGCGTTTCTCCTTCTCGCGGCGATAGCGTTGCCACTTATGCTCGGGCCCGACGGACTACTCGCGAGGCGTAGCGCACATCCCGCGCGCGTCGCCGTCCCAGCTCCTGTCCCTCCCCCGCCGCAACCGCCACCGGAAACTCTGCACGTCGCACCGCCAGCCAACGGCGGTGACTCCGCAGAGGCAGCGACATTTGCCGTGGAATTGTTTACCGCAAACACGGAAGAAGGTGCTAACTTGTTCGTCAGGAAAAATGGCGGTGCGCTGCCGGCCGCGGCTGTATCCCCGATCCCGATCGATCCGGAGCGGACGATGTGGTATAGGGTGACCGCCGGCGCTTACACCAGGAGATACCAGGCTGATTCATTGTTACTCGCTCTACGCCGTTCGACGGTGCTCGCCGACTCCGGTGGGTCAGTCACGCAGACGCCCCTCGCTCTGCTCGTGGACAGCGTCCAGACGCAGGGTGGCATTGTCGATGCGGTTCACGCGGCCGTGGACAAGTACGCGGCTCGCGGGTTGGCGATCTACGCGTTGATGCAGAATGGTGGAGGCGCCAGGATCTACGCCGGCGCTTTCGCGCGGGCTGAACAGGCGGCCCAGCTGATCAGAACATTGCGTGGTGCCGGGTTGAATCCAGTGCTCGTTTACCGAACCGGGAGTGCGCCTTAGTGCGTTTGACCAAACTCGAGATTCACGGCTTCAAGTCTTTCGCCGATCAGACCGACATGCTGTTCGAGCCCGGCGTGACGGCGATCGTGGGCCCCAACGGCTGCGGAAAGTCGAACGTCTCTGATGCGGTGCGCTGGGTACTTGGCGAGCAGCGAGCGCGCGCGTTGCGCGGCGCCAAAATGGAGGAAGTGATCTTCCAGGGATCGTCCGCGCGACGCGCGGTCAATCTCGCCGAGGTCTCGCTCCATTTCGAGAATGATGATGGCGCGCTCGATATCCCATTTCGCGAAGTAGTCATCACCCGGCGACTGAGCCGCTCTGGCGAGAGCGACTATTTCCTGAACGGTTCACCCTGCCGGCTGCGCGACATTCACGACATGGTGCGCGGCACCGGACTCGGCGCCGATTCGGGCGTAGTCATCGAATCGAAGATGGTGGACGCACTGTTGAGCGATCGACCCGATGATCGACGTGAGCTATTTGAGGAAGCGGCGGGCGTCGGACTCTACCGCGACCGCAAGCGGAGCGCTGAGCGCCGGCTCGAGGAGACGTCCACCGATCTCGGGCGCATCGACGATCTGATCACCGAAGTACAGAGCCAGGTTCGATCCCTGGCTCGTCAACGCAAGCGCGCGGAACGTCACAGCGAGCTTATGGCGCGGCGGTTCACCCTCGAAGTCGCACATGCATCGCGTGAGATGTCTGCGTGGCGCGGCGAGCTGGATCGTCTCGAGGAGCGCGTTACTGCATTGCGCGTCGAGGTCCCCGGGCAGGAGTCACGGCTCCGGGCCGCGGAAGCCGCGCGTGATACGGCCTTCACCGAACGTACTACCGCCGAAGCGCGGCGAAGTGAGCTCGCGAGACTGGTCTCCGATCAGCGCGAGAGCGTCCAGCAGCTGCGGGGAGAGATCGCCGTCGCCGAGGAGCGGTTGCGCAACGCGATGTCCAGACGCGCGCGCGCCGAGGAAGAACGTCGCGAGGGCGATGCCATTGCCGGTCGCGTCAGCACGGAACTCGAACGCGCATCGAGCGAGCTTGGCGAGCTGCAGGCCGCATTCGCCGCCGCCGAGGAATCGCTGACTCTTCACGCGCAGCACGAGGAGCAAGTACGCGCTGCTCTCAGTACGGCGCGGGGTAATCTCGAGCAGAACGAACGGGCGCTCCGCGACCTTCGCGAAGAGCTCCATCGCGCCCACCTCGACCGGCAGAGCGCGGAGCGAGAGCGCGACGAAGTCGCTGAGCGCCGTGCGACGCTCGAGCAAGAGCTGACGCATCTCTTCGATACAGCCGAAGCAGCGCGTCGCGAGCTGGCCGCCGCGGATGATGCGACCGCAATTGCCGCCTCACGTGTGGCTGAGACCGGTGAGCTGGCGGGACGCTCTCGTGAGGTGCTCCAGCAAGCTCGCGAACGCGAGATCGCCGCGCGTGAGGAGCTGAGTCGCGCCGAGGAGCTCCATACCGCCCTCACCGCCAAGCTGAGTGCTCTCGAAGGTCTCGAGCGAGAGCGAGTAGGTCTCGCCCCGGCGGCTGCGCGGCTCCTCAAGGAGCGCGGGATGTTCGGCGAGGGAGCGGTCCTCGGACCGCTGAGCGATTTCATCAGCACCGATGCGGGTGCGGCCGCCCTCGTCGAACGATTCCTAGGTCCTACCGTCAACGCGGTTCTTGTTAAAGACCGCTCTGTGGCAGAGGCTGTTCGCGCGTGGCATGCATCGGCCGCGCCAGGTCCGCTGCTTTTGCTTCCGGTGGATTCCGTCGACGGCAATACGTCAAATGGACACGAGCTGACGAGTGATCTGGCGGGACTCGTCACATCGTCATCGCCGGCGAGCGGGTGGGTACGTTCGCTATTGGGACGAGTCACTTCGATGGAAAGCGGTACCGCTTTCGTCGATGCGCGGGGAGCAGTCTGGCTGCCTGCGCCCGAATCAGGCCCCGGCCCGCTCCGCAGACGCGCCGAGATCTCCGACCTCAAACAGTCTGTGGCGAACGCAGAGGGCGCACGTCAAGCCACTGCTGGCGCGGCCGAATCGCAGCGCAGAACCCTCGCCGCCGCCGAACGCTCGGCAGTCGTTGCGCAGGAAGCCGCGTCACAAGCCGCGCGAGAGAACGCAGAAGCGTCGGATCGTGCGGCCACCCTCGGCAGACAACATCAGAGAGCCGCACGTGAAGCCGCCGAGGCACGAGCGTTAATCGAACGGCTCGCCGAACGCGAGACCTCGACCAACGAGCGACTCGACACCCTCAGCGCCACGACCGCTGATGTCGAAACCCGCATCGCCGAGCGCGACGCTTCCGTTACGGCCGCGCGTGAGATGCTTGCGACCGCCGAGCAGAGTCAGGAAGAAGCGCGTGAGCAGCGTACAGCCAGCCAGATCCGCCGCGCACAAGCACAGGCCCAGGTCGAAGTGGCAGCCGATCGCCATCGTCACCTGAATGAAGAATTCACCTCCGCGACAGGCCGTCTCGAGTCGCTGCAGCTCGAGCTGTCAACGCTCTTCAGCGCTGACTCTCAGCTCACCGAGCAGCTCGCCCGCTGGCAGAGCGACCTCGATGCGCGTCAGCGCACGCTCGAGAACACCGAGGAGAAATCAGCCGACGCCGAGCGCGAAGTGCGCGAGATCGATGAGCGCCTGTCGTCCGACGAGCACGCACTGACCGAGATGCGCCGTCACGCTTCGGCTCTTGGCGAAGAGTTGCACGCCGCGGAGCTTCGCTACACGGAGCTCTCTGGCCGGCGAGCGGCAATTCGGGAGCGACTGGAAGCGGAATGGAAGAAGCCCGTTGACGAGCTCCTCGCCGGTGCTGAATCCCTGGAGATGGACGATGAAACGCTGCGCAGCGAAGCTGGTCTCGTCCGCGAGCAGCTCGATGCCCTCGGCCCCGTCAATCCTCTCGCCATCGAAGAACATGAGGAGGAAACCAAGCGACTTGGTTTCCTCACCACCCAGCGCGACGACTTGAACTCGGCGAAGAACTCGCTGCAGCAGGCCATCCGCGAGATCGACAATACCGCCCGCGATCTGTTCCTCCAGACCTTCGTTCAGGTCCGGGAGAACTTCCGCAACATCTTCATGACGTTGTTCGGTGGCGGCGAGTGCGATTTGCGTCTGGAGAATCCTGAGAGCCCGCTGGAGGGAGATATCGAGATCCACGCATCTCCCCGCGGCAAGCGCACCCAGCGGATTCACTTGCTGTCGAGCGGTGAGAAGGCGCTCGTTGCGTTGTCGCTGCTCTTTGGAATTTTTCTGACCAAGCCGAGTCCGTTCTGCCTGCTGGACGAAGTCGACGCGCCCCTCGACGACCAGAACATCGGTCATTTCGTGCGCATGCTCAATCGGTTCAAGAACAAGACGCAATTCATCGTCATCACCCACAACCCGCGCACCACAACCGAGGCGGCCGATGCCGTTTACGGTGTGACAATGCAGGAACCCGGCGTATCCTCGCTGGTGAGCGTCCGCATGCGGGGTCGGACTGTGGATGAAACCATCAGCCCAGCGCATCCCGCGCACACACCACAGCTGCACGACGAGTCCGCCGAAGTCGTTGGGTCAGCGCCACTAACCGCGTAAAATGCTAGTTGTCATGGCTCACGACGCGACGGCGAAAGACGTCGATCGCGTGGTCAGCATCATTGAAGAGATGGGTTACCAGGCGCGTCCGATGCCGGGCGCGCAACGCACGGCAGTAGGTCTCGTCGGTAACGATGGGCGCGTCGACGCATCGCGCATCGAAGCGTTGCCCGGCGTGGCGCAGATCATCCACGTCACTCAGCCGTACAAGCAGGTCTCCCGCGAGTGGAGGTCCGAGAACACCGTCATCGAGCTCGCGCCAGGCGTCACCGTCGGCGGCGACAGCGTGGTGGTGATTGGCGGACCATGTTCGGTGGAATCGGAGGAGCAGATCCTTTCCGCGGCGCGGATGGTGAAAGCGGCTGGAGGTACGGCACTTCGCGGAGGCGCATTCAAACCTCGCAGCTCTCCCTATTCGTTTCAGGGACTGGGCGAGAAGGGCCTCGAACTGCTTGCAAAAGCTCGCAAGGAAACCGGCCTGCCGATCGTCACCGAAGCGATGGATTCGGAAGGCGCCCACCTCGTCGCTGAAGTCGCGGATTGCATTCAGATCGGCGCGCGTAACATGCAGAACTACTCGTTGCTCAAGACAGTCGGCAAAATGAGGAAGCCGGTACTGCTCAAGCGCGGAATGGCGGCGACCATCAACGAGCTGCTTCTCAGCGCCGAGTACATCCTCGCCGAGGGGAACGAGAAGGTGATTTTGTGCGAGCGAGGCGTGCGCAGCTTCGACCCCGCCGCGCGGAATATGTTCGATCTCACGGCCATCCCAATCGTGCACCGCCTTTCGCATCTGCCGATCATCGCCGATCCCAGTCACGGGACAGGCCTGCGCGACAAGGTGATTCCAATGGCGCGCGCGGCCGTCGCTGCCGGCGCAGATGGTGTGATGATCGAAATGCATCCGGAGCCCGATCGGGCACTATCGGATGGCGCCCAGTCGCTCTACCCGGACCAGTTCACCCAGCTGGTTGGGGAGCTGCGCGCAGTTGCTGCGGCGATAGGACGCAGTGTTCCCGCCAAATCAGGAACGGCATAGCACCTGCCGGGTACCTCAGGCATGAGACAATTCTTTCCTGGAGCGGCCGTCATCGCCGCAGTATTGATCGCGCCGGCAACAGTCAGCGCACAGAACGCGGATGCGATAATCGATCGCGCAGTAGCCGCTTATGGACGCCTGACCAGCATGCGCGCCGAGTTTCGGCAGACGCTAACCAATCCGCTCACCGGCAGCACGCAGACGACCACTGGTGTGATTCTGAGAAAGAAGCCGAACCTCCTCAGCATCAATTTCGCGACGGGAGATCGCGTTGCCGCCGACGGGTCGACGCTCTGGGTGTACCTCCCGAGCAGCACGCCTGGGCAGGTAATGCGGATGCCGTATACCGGCGGCAACGCCACGGCGCTCGACCCGGCGCAGGAATTTCTCGACTCGCCACGCTCGCGCTTTCAGGTCAGCGCTTCGGGCGCAGCAACGGTCAGCGGCCGGGCTACCCACGCCGTGACACTGGTCCCAAAACGCGCCAGCGCCAATTTGAAAAGCGCCAAGGTCTGGATCGATGACAACGATTCGAGCATCAGGCAGTTCGATGTCGAGACGGCGACCGGGCTCAGGCGCCACGTAGTCATCACCAGCTTCACCGCGAATCCCGCCATCAGCAGCTCCGCGTTCCGTTTCGCGGTCCCGAAGGGCGCGAAGGTCGTCGATCAGTCGAGCGGAGTCCAGTTCTAGGAGCTCGGTCCCGAGCGCTATCTCGTTGGTCTAAGCACGCCCGCGATCGCGGCCAATTTCTTCTGATCCACTCCGCGCCGCTGCGCGATCTCTCCAGCGGCTGCGGACATCGCGCGGTACACCTCGAGCGCTCTGTCGTGTCCGATCAACGCGCGCAGATGTTTCCCCACGGTTTCCAGATCGCCTCGCACGACGGGTCCCGTTAGCACGTCGTCTGGCAACGCTCTCTTCATGTTCGCCAAGGCCCCGCTCATTAGGCTTTCGACAGCCTGATGAGCGCTCGAATCCGGTACCCCGATATCGTGGAGCAGATGGCCAGCTACCGACGCCAGCACCACTGGAAAATTCGAGGCGATCACCGCAGCGGCGTGGTATGCCGCCTTCTTGCCGGGCGGGATGTCGAGCGTGCGCGCGCCGAGATGGCCGGCCAGACGTCGTGAGGTGTTTTTCGCGGCGATGTCGCCATCGATTCCGATCCATGCCTTTCTTAACAGATCCGCTGAGATCTCAGGATCGCTGAAGGGAACGAGAGGATGGAAAGTGCCGCCTGCATGACCGGCGGCGCTCAGCGCGCCGAGTCCAGCTGGTTCGGCAATCGCAGAGGTATGGAGAATAACCGAATCGCGGGCAATCCGGCCTGCCTCGGCGGCCGCGGCTATCTCAGCGATCCCATCGTCGACCTGCGTATCGCGCACGCATAGCATTACTACATTCGCGCGCGCCGCATCGGCTGGGATACTGCCCGTAGATGTGTTGACGCCGGATGGTCGCTTGCCATGCAGCCCGACTACATCGACCCCTGATGCGCGAAAGGCGCGGAAAAGACCGCGCCCAACGTGTCCGGGTCCGATAATGAAGACCCGTTCGCTCAACGCCCGCCGCCCCCACTGCTGTCAGCCGAGTCCGAGGCAACGGGCGCCAGGGTCATCGCGCGTCGCAGCAGATCCTGTTCGGACTTGGCACCGCGCGCGAGCTCCTGAGCCTTCTGCAGAACCTTGTCCGCCGCGGCGCGCCGGCGAAACTCTGCATCCGGTCCAAATACATAGCGAGCGATCTCGAAGCCAATCAGCCGCGACACGAGCGGCTCGGCCTCATCGTACACGCTGCGTGGTATGTCGACCCCGCGCGCCGTCATCCGCTTCCACACTTCATCGCGCATCACCGGCGTTACGAAGAAATCAGGACTTGCCACCCCGTTAGTCCCCTTCAGGAACAGCGCGTAATCCGTGACCGCATCCCTGAAATGCGAGGCGTTCGTCCCCAGCGCGCGCATGAAATTCACTTCCTCGACGGGAGTCGTGCTGTCGCCGGCGATCACGTCAGGAGTGATGCCGCCACCACCATAGACGATTCTTCCACCATCGGTGTGGTAGCGCTCGCGGGCCGGCGTTACCGGATCATCACTCTCGTCATCATTTGGCTGACGGCGGGTGATCGACCGGCCGACTGGAGTAAACCAGCGTGCGGTTGTGATCTTGAGCCCACCCTGATCTCCAAACGGTATGACAGTCTGCGCGCTTCCCTTCCCATACGTTGGCGTGCCGACAATGAGCGCGCGGTCATGATCCTGCAGCGCACCCGCAACGATCTCCGCGGCGCTCGCGCTGCGTCCGTCGACGAGCACCGTCAACGGCAGGTTCGGCCAACTCTGTTGCGCGGTATCGGCGTACTCCCGGTTGGTCTCGGGAATACGGCCGCGCATGCTGACGATCTTTTCGCCCTCGTTGAGGAAGAGGTCCGAAACCCGCACCCCCTGCGTCAGCAGCCCGCCCGGGTTGGTTCGCAGGTCGAGGATCAGAGTTTTCATTCCGCGCGCAAGCAGCGAGGTGACAGCCACGTTGAGTTCTTTTGCAGTCGAGTCGCTGAAGGCCTTGAGATCGATGTAGCCCACGCCATCCGCAAACATTGCTGTGCGACGTACCGCACTCTGGTGGATTGTGTTGCGCTGGAGCTTGAACTCCAGCGGCGCGGTCACGCCGGGCCGCTCGATCTTCAGATCGACGGGCGTTCCCGGTTTGCCGCGCATCAGCTTCGACGCTTCCTCGTTCGTCCAGCCCTTTGTCGACTTCCCCGCGATCTCGATGATGCGATCGCCAGGTTGGAGTCCGGCGCGCTCAGCGGGTCCGCCAGGGAGCGGCGCTACCACGATGAGCCAACCGTCTCTCAGATCGACCTCGACGCCGAGTCCGGCGTAATTGCCGCTTGTGCTCTCGTTGAGACGCGCGAAGCGATCCGGGGGGAGGAACGTCGAGTACGGGTCACGCAGCTCGTACAACATCCCGTCGACCGACTTCGCGTACAGCGCCGAGTCGGTAACCGGATCTACGTAATCGTTTTGGATGTGCCGAAAGACGCTCTCGAAGAGGCGCGCGCCTTCGAAGGTCGTGAATGTTCCAGTCCGCGCGCCGCGCTGCAGCAGCCAGCCGCCGGTGACCAGAGCTGCCAGCATCGTTCCGGCTACGATAAGCGTGCGAGACCGCGCCGACGCGCTGGGAATTGGAAGCTTCAGGTTCATGACTCGTTTAACTCTTCAAACCGCCAAAAGGTTGCGGAAAGGCCGTCATCAGCGCTGAGACGATGCGCTGATGCACGCTTTTCTCATCTCCAGTCCCATCTATCAACTTGATTGGTCCGCACTCTGGATGGGAGTGCTGCCATTTGGCGTCGGTGAATTGTCGAAACGCATCGGCGACACGGTGATGGAACTCATCAGCCGCTTTCTCCATCCTGTCCCGCGCGCCACGGGAGTCGGCGCGACTCAATCCTTCACTGGCGGGCACATCCAGTAACAAGGTGATGTCCGGCACGAGCCCGCTCGTCGCCAGACGGTTCGCAGCTCTGATCTCTTGTTCCGGCAGACCGCGTCCGAATATCTGATAGGCATAGGTCGACAGAAAAAAACGATCGACCAAAACCACCATGCCTTGTACCAAAGAAGGCAGGATCTCCCTCGCGATAAGCTCGGCGCGCGACGACATGAACAACAACGCCTCGGTCGCGGGGGTGATTTCCTGTTCCGGGTGGAGAAGGATCTCCCTGATGGCGTCGCCAACTGGAGTTCCACCCGGCTCGCGAACCGCAACGCACTCGATACCCGCTACAGCCAGCCTCTCGGCGAGCAAACGGATCTGAGTTGTCTTACCCGCGCCTTCGGTTCCCTCGAAAATTACGAGCTTGCCGCGCGCCATTCAGTCCAGCGCGGTGATCGAGCTTGCGATGACCATCTCAGGAAAGCGTTATGATGGGACTCGCCGCGCCCTTCTTCATCCCGTCCATGATCCACTGATTCACGCGAATCATGAGCTTATCGAAGTTCTCCTGCGCTGACACGGCCCGCTGATACGCTGGTTGTGACTGGATTTTCTCCAGCATCGTGTCGAGCTGTTGCTCCATTTCCGGCGTCGGATTCTCTCCGCGCTGGATCAAGTCCTGCGCCGAGCCACGCAACTTTTCCATATCCTGCAGCAGCACGACCGCTTCTTTGTCGTCGTTAAGGGCCTCGCTCGACCGCTTCAGCGCCTGGTACTCCGAACTCTGACCGATCAGCCGCCCCAGCTCCTTTGCCTTGTCCTCAACCATTCTTTCTCCTTTCCGAGCAGCTAGACTCTTCGCGCGAACACAAACCGTTCGCGTCCGGTGAGATCGAGCAGCACTTCGACGTCTCCATACCTGTCATCCACCGAAACCATTTCGGCGACCGTGCCCGCGCGCCGCGTGTCTACTTCCACTGCCAGTAGCCCATCCGGGGCAAGGTGGTGCGGCGCCTGGCGTACCAGCTCGCGCGTTGCAGCCAGACCATCCTGTGGCGAGAGCAATGCCAGGCTCGGCTCCCAGTCCCGCACGTCCGGTGGGAGATCCCCCAGTTCCGCGAAGCTCACGTACGGCGGATTGGAGACAATTACGTCGAGCACCTCGCCCTTCAGAGGGGCAAGCAGTGAGCCGTGCCGAAATTCGATCGAAGACTTGAGGAGACTGCGAAGAGAGGCGGCATTGCCGGAGGCGACCGCGATGGCGTCGAGAGAGATATCGGTTCCAAAAACGAGATCGAACTCCCGCTCGAAAGCCAGGGACAACGCGATTGCGCCCGAGCCGGTTCCAATGTCTGCAACCCGCCTGGTGTTACTGCTGCACCGCTCTAGAACGCGATCCACCAGGACTTCGGTCTCGACTCGCGGAATCAGCACGCGGTCGTCCACCTCGAGGGTCAGGTGGCGAAAGGAGGCGCGCCCAACAGCGTAAGCCAGCGGAGCACCAGCGGCGCGTTGCATCGCCGCTCTGATGACAGCGATTGCGACATCGGGCGACGCATCAGCGATTGAGTTGGCAGCCGCCCAGAACTTGGGCACGTCGAGAACCGCCGCCACAATCTCGCGCGCTTCGCGCTGGGGCTCTGTCACGCCTTCCGACTCCAGCATCGCCGTACAACCCGCGAGCAGATCTCCAATCGTTCCGATCGGCAGCGTCGTCGGAAAGTAGGTGCTGCTGCTGGTCTTATTCGCCAAGTTTTTCCTCCACGTCGGCAACCTTGAGTGCTTCGATGAATGGATCGATGTCACCGTCCAGGACTTTTGTCAGCTCGTGCAGCGTGAGATTGATGCGGTGGTCGGTGACGCGGTTCTGCGGATAGTTATATGTCCTGATTTTGGCCGACCGATCGCCGGTCCCAACTTGCGTCTTCCGCATGCGGGCGCGCGCTGATTCCTGCTCCGCGATTTTCGCATCGAGCAGGCGCGCGCGCAGCACTTCCATCGCCTTGAGCTTGTTTTGCAGCTGTGACTTCTGATCCTGCTGGCTGACGACGATGCCGCTCGGAATGTGGGTGATGCGAACGGCCGAGTCGGTGGTGTTCACGCTCTGACCACCCGGCCCGGATGATCGAAAGACGTCGATGCGGAGATCCTTGTCTTCGATCTTGAGATCGATCTCTTCTGCTTCCGGCAGAACGGCAACCGTCGCGGCCGACGTGTGGATGCGTCCCTGATTCTCGGTTACCGGCACGCGTTGAACTCGGTGGACGCCGG
Organism: Gemmatimonadaceae bacterium; assembly: GCA_045803585.1. GTDB lineage: Bacteria > Gemmatimonadota > Gemmatimonadetes > Gemmatimonadales > Gemmatimonadaceae > UBA4720. The sequence goes on along the minus strand of JBJMOT010000017.1, from coordinate 8,813 downwards.
ACTCCCAACGCATGACTCCAAACGCCCCTTCTCCCTTGATCTTAAAAATCGCTTCCTTCATTCCGCCGAGCGTACCGTCGGACTGGGAGATCGTCTCGATGCGCCAGCGGCGACCTTCGGCGAATCGAGTATACATGCGGTAGAGGTCGGCGGCGAACAAAGCGGCCTCGTCGCCGCCAGTGCCGCCGCGGATCTCGACGATCGCAGGACGGTCGTCGAGCGGATCGTGCGGGACGAGCGCGGGCTTGATCCGCTCCACCAGCTCGTCGATGGACTTCTCCAGCCGGAGCGCCTCGGCCTCGGCTTCCTTCGACATCTCCGGGTCATCAGACTCGACGAGCTCGCGGGTTTCCGCGAGCTCGTGCTCGTACTTATCGAGTCTCGTACCCATTTCGACCAGCGGCGTTAAATGCCTGTGCTCGCGGCCCAGGGCCGCCATCCGCTGCTGGTCCCTTACGGTCTTCGGATCGGAAAGCTCTCGCTCTACCTCAGCGGCACGCTGGATAGCGTCCGTGAGCCGGTCTCGGAGACTCAGGTTTCAGAACTGGAGCCAGCCGTCTGCTTGCCGTACTTCTGACGGAAGCGCTCAACGCGCCCCGCTGTATCGACGAGCTTCTGCTTGCCCGTGAAGAATGGGTGGCAGTTGGCGCAGATGTCAGTGTGGATCTCAGCCTGGGTGGATCTGGTTTGATATGTGTTCCCGCATGCGCAGCGAACGGTCGCCGTGGCGTATACTGGGTGGATATCGGGTTTCATGGAAGTCTCTCTCGGTGATTCGAACGTAGCTAGGAATTATAGCTAAAGTTGACTCATCAAACAAGTTAGCGGGAACCGGCGCGCTGCACCTCCCCACTCCAACGGCGCTCTGCAGCTTTGACCGTTTCCGCGCTCAAAGTGACAAAACAATTTGCCGAAATGGCAAAGAAAAAGTGGTCTGCGCGTTGCCATTCTCCGCCCGGCGGTACAAATCCACCCCTTACAACAGGAGACGAAAATGCTTTACAGGATGACGACGGCTTCCCCGATTTTCGGGCTCCGGCGCGAGATCGACCGGCTGTTCGAAGACACCTTCGCGCGTGACGGAAGCAGCTTCACGCCGGCGGTGGACATCAAGGAGAACGAGGCCGAAATCCGGCTCGAGGCCGAGCTGCCTGGCATCAGGCCGGACAATGTTGAGATCATGGCCGAGAACGGCGTTTTGACGGTACGAGGCGAAAAGGCAGCTGAACGAAAAGAGGGCGATGAGCGCTATCAGGTGGTCGAGCGCACTTACGGCACATTCATGCGCACCTTCCAGCTGCCACAAGGCGCAGACGAAAACCAGATCAAGGCCGATTTCGAACATGGGGTGCTGACCATTCATATTCCGAAGGCGGCTCTCCCCCAGCCCAAACGGATTCAGATCGGAGTGCAGGGGCAGGACAAGGAGCAGGCCGAAGTTGGCACAGGTACTTCGCAGCAGACGTCTTCCGCTCGTTCGCACCGCGCAACTGAGAAAGCCGCGCAAACGCGCTAACCGGCAAATAACTGTCACCAGGCCCACCTCTATGGTGGGCCTTTCCATTTACGGTCATCTAGGCGCACCACGCACCCTCGTAGGAACGACACCCCAAGTGCATCTTACGGCGATGAAATCGCGCCTCACTTTCGCCCTCGGGTTCGCCGCTTGTTCCTGGGGCCGATCACTTGCCGCGCAGAGCGTCCCTCCGATCGTCGACACATCGTCGACGACAGCCTCCCGACCAGCACCAGCGGCGGCGCCCGAGGCGGGATCCAATCTCACGGTCTACGTTCTGACCTTCGGCTGGGGCGAAGTATCCTGGGAACGCTTTGGCCACAATGCGATCTGGATCAACGACCGCGCGCGCGGAACGGACATTACCTACAACTGGGGGATGTTCGACTTCAACCAGCCGCGCTTTGTGTGGCGCTTCGTCACCGGCGACACCCGCTATTGGATGGAAGCGTTCGATCTCAACACGATGATCAGCGTTTACAAGCGGGAGAACCGATCGATCCTGGCGCAGGAGCTCAATCTCTCGCCAGCGCAACGCCTTAAGCTCCAGCAGTTTGTCGAGTGGAACGCGCTGCCTCAAAACAAGTTCTATCGCTACGACTACTACCGTGACAATTGCTCGACGCGTCTGCGCGACGCGATCGACCACGCACTCGGCGGACAACTTCAGACGGCAACGGTGTCGCGGAAGACCGACGGGACATACCGCTCTCACACGCAGCGGTTGATGACCGGCGACCTCCCGCTCTATACCGGCGTGACTTTCGCGCTCGGTCAGCCTGCGGACAAACCGCTATCGATGTGGGAGGAGATGTTTCTGCCGGTTAGAATGGCCAACGATCTCCGCACGGTTACAGTCGCTGACACCGCTGACAATCAAATCCCGCTGGTCAAATCAGAGAGGGCGATCTACACCGCTGGACGCGCGCCGGAGCCGGCATCACCGCCGAAATATTTTTGGCTCTTCGTGGTGGCCGGGATTCTTTACGCGGTGATACTTGTCCTGCTCGTGAGGAGCGCCGAAAGTGGCTCGCGGATCGCTCTCTTCGGCGCGACAGCGCTGTCCGTGATATGGAGTCTCATTGCCGGACTCGCAGGAACTGCCCTGCTCTTCGCCTGGTTCTTCACCAAGCATTACTTCATGGGCCGCAACGAGAACGTGTTGCACATGGATCCGCTCTCGCTGGGACTCGTCGTCCTTATCCCGCTTTCGATTTACTTTCTACGGGCAAGCTCCAAAGCCGTCAAGCTCGCGGGTTGGATCGCGGCGATCTGTCTGCTCGCGTTCATCGCGCAGGGGCTTCCCCTGTTCGACGAGAAGAACGGTGAAATCATCGGCTTGGCGCTACCCATCAATCTCGCCGTCTGGTGGACTGTCTACCGTCTCACCAGTTACAGGCGGACTTCCTTTCCTTCTTCCGCCGCTTTGTAAATCGCTTCCATCAGCTTGATCACCACCAGCTGATCATCCGGCGCCTCGTACGGCGTGCTCTCGTTGACTACGGCAACGAAATGCGCCAGCTCGGCGCGATACGATTGGAGGAAGACGCTCTCGCGCGCAGCCGCGCCGCTCGGAGATACGTCCGTGGGCTTTCCGTTCAACATCTTCACCACACGCAACGGAGCCAGCCGTGCGCTGCCCCGCCCGGAAAGGACTTCGAACCACCACCGCTCCTCCTGGCCGACGTATGACCAGGAAACGTCGAAGCTGAAGCTGATCCCCCCGGCACACTCGACGTGGACGATCATCGAGTCCTCGACCGTAGCCGCGCCGCGTGCGCGGTCCATGTGCGCCGACACCCGCACCGGCTCCGGGAAATCCGCGACCCACAAGGCGAGATCGACGAGAGGATAACCGTGCTCGAAGAAGGCGCCGCCGCCTGCTTCGGGCCTCCGGAAACGCCAACCGGTGCGACTGGACGAGAATTGATACTGTCCGGCGCGGACGCCAATGAGGCGCCCGAGCTCGCCACCCTGCAGGAAACGATACAGCTGCTGAACGTCGCTGCGGAACCGGTGGTTGTTTCCGACGACGACTTTGCGGCCCGCCTGCTTTGCGGCGGCAATGATTCGCTCGACGCCCCGCGACGTCAGCGACAACGGCCGCTCGCATAACACATCCACCTTCGACTTCAGCGCCCGGAGAACGTGGGGCTCGTGGAGGTGATTGGGCGTAGCGATTACGACTGCGTCGACCTCATCGAGCTCCAGCAGATCCTCAATGTCCGTGAAAACGTCAGGGACCTTGAGACGCTCGGCGATTGCGCTGGCCTTCGGCCCATCGTTGTCGCACAGGGCGACAAGCTCTGCGCCCTTGATCTTGGAAAGCACGGGAAGGTGCGCCAGCTGGGCGATCGCTCCCGCTCCGACCAGGCCGAGCCGAACGGTATCCTTCGGCGATTTGGATTCTTTCGAGTTAGCCTGCGATTCGGCCAATCGTGGTTCCCGGATAATAGGTCTCTAGAATCGTACGGAAATTTTGCCCCGCGCGCGCGCGTCCGATAGCGCCCCACTGGCACATCCCGATTCCGTGACCGTAACCGCGGCCGTTGATTGTGAGACCGGATACCTCACCGTTTGCCTTCGACTCATGAACATTGATGAAAGTGCTGTTGAGGATCGTTCCTTTCGGATCTCTCAGCACGAAGCGAATATCGTTTCCGCGGAGCGTGTAACTGCCGCTCGTTGTCTGAACGGTGAGAGCACGAAGACGCCCGGACGGAGTCCGACCTTGCTCACTGATCTCGGTGATTCGGCCAATGCCGGATTTCGGCGCGTTGGTATAGTTGGCGAGGTATTTCTCCATCACCGCGCGAAGGCCGTCGGCATCAAAGGATTGCGTCCAGCTGAACCTCGGCGACGCATCACAGTAGAACCGGTCGCTGCCGGGGATTCGATCGCTCACCGGTCGCAGATATGGCTCGTCCGGTTGATCGTACCAGACTTCGGAAACGGCGGCGGTGCTTCCGCCGCACGTCGAGTGATAAGGAGTCGTTATCGGCTGCCCGTTGTACAGAACCACAACATCAGCCGTGTTGATTATCGCAGTGTCGGCCTGCGGCTTCTCCGCGTCGACGCCGCCATAGACCTGGTCTTGTACCGTGGCATACATGTCGAACGCCCGAGCGCTGGTGAGGTGCTTGTAAGCGTAGGTTCGGGCGGCGACTGCTTGGGCTTCGACCGCAGCCATCTCCGCGGCTGTTCGATTCCCGATCTCTAACGGAACTACGCCCCGCAGGTATGCATCCATCGGAAGCTCGTTGACCACTAGGAAACCTGAATCGGTCTGGGAGATCCGCAGGATTCCGCGGTATTTCTTTCCGTTCCAGATAAGCAGTGAACCTGCTCTCGCCTCCGCCACGACCCCTTGTCGCTCCGCAGCGGTAAGGCTGTCGAGCGGTAATTCCTGTGCTGTGTCAAACGCCTTGCCTTGAGCGTCTCCGCGCACAATGCCCCACTGACCAGTGCCCGAGACCGTTCCCGTTTTCGCGGCGGTCTCTAGAGCAATTCGAACGCTTTGCAGAGAACCGGGCTTATAAGGGACATGCACAACGGGGATGGTCCCCCGTCCGCCGGTCTTTGGTGATGACAACGACACGCAAGCAGCAACGGTGAGCACGCCAACGGATAGGACGCCGAATGAAGAGCCCGTTACGCGCCTACGCAATTGCCTGCCTCATCGCGTCACCCATTTTCTCGATGGCGGTAGCGACGTCATCGTCCGTGTGAGCAGCCGACATGAACGACGCTTCGAATGGTGACGGTGCCAGATAAACCCCCCGCTCCAGCGCAGCATGAAAGAATCTCCTGAAGAGATCGACGTCCGATGCCTTTGCATCACTGAAATTTCTCACGGGACTCTTTCGAAAGAAAAATCCCCACATCGAACCGGCAGAGTCAGCCGTAAATGGCACCCCAAGTTCCTCGGCAGTCTTTTGCAAACCCCCGACCATCGCGGTCGTACGCTTCTCAATCCTCGCGTGCAGGGCGGGAGTTAAAGCAGTCAGCGTTGCGATTCCCGCCGCCATCGCCAGCGGATTGCCGGAGAGCGTTCCCGCCTGATACACGGGCCCGGTCGGGGCGATACGCTCCATGACGTCCCTCCGGCCGCCGTAGGAGGCGACAGGCAATCCGCCGCCGATCACCTTCCCCAGAGTCGTGAGGTCAGCAGTTACTCCGAATCTCTCCCGGGCTCCCCCAGGAGCGATCCGAAATCCTGTCATCACCTCGTCGAAGACGAGCAGAGACCCTGCGCTGTCGGCGAGAGCCCGCAGACCCTCGAGGAACTGCGGGTCGGGAGCAATGAATCCGGCGTTGCCAACCACAGGTTCGACTATGATCGCCGCGATCGCGCGCCGATTGACACGCACCAGGTCGGTCGCCGCCCGGAGATCATTGAACGGCGCGGTGAGCGTGAGCGCTGCGAGCTCCGCCGGCACACCGGGCGAGTCGGGTAAACCGAGGGTCGCAACTCCCGAGCCCGCGTGCACCAGAAATGAATCTGCGTGACCGTGATAGCAGCCATCGAACTTGAGGATTACGTCGCGGCCGGTGAACGCGCGAGCGAGGCGCACGGCACTCATCGTCGCCTCGGTTCCGCTGGAGACAAATCGGAGCATCTCGACATGCGGCATTCGTTGCCGAATGATTTCACCGAGCTGCAGCTCCAGCTCCGTCGGCATCCCGAAGGACGTTCCGTCCCGCATCGTCTTGTCGAGCGCGTCGAGCACTATCGGCGGCGCATGCCCGAGCACGAGCGGTCCCCAGGAAAGCACGAAGTCGATGTACTCCTTGCCGTCGACGTCCCAGATTCGCGAACCTTCGCCGCGAGCAGCCACCACCGGATCGCCGCCCACGCCGCGAAACGCGCGCACCGGCGAATTCACGCCGCCAGGGAAAATCTCCCTCGCCCGCGCCATGATGTCCTTTGATCGCATGCTAGCGACCGAAGCTGCCGATCGTCACCTGCTTGATGGGAAGCTGCCGAGCGACGCGCGTCGTTTGCGGCGCACTGGCCGGAATGGCGACGCGAATCAGAGAAGCCTGGAAATCGTAGTCGTCAACGACCTCTTCGACTGCGACCTCAGCGATGGTTCCGGGCGGCAACGCCAGATCGATGTGGGTTATGCCATCGATGTCGTCCGCTTGCCACGGCAAACGCGCCTGTGACGTTCCCTTCTCCGTATCAGTTCGATCCACCAGAGCACGCGCGGTTCGACCCGTTCTCGCCTCATAGCGCTCGGCGGTGATCGCGCGCTGCAGCTCCGTGAGACGCTCCAGTCGCTCACGCTTCACAGTCTCGTGAACATCGTCGGCATACTGGGCGGCGCGGGTTCCTTCCTGCGGCGAATATGTGAAAGCGCCTACTCTCTCAAACTGCATCTCCTGCAGGAACTCGAGCAGCTCCTCAAAATGCGCATCGGTTTCTCGGGGGAACCCGACGATGCACGTAGTTCGAATCGCTACGTCGGGAACGGCATCGCGGAATTTCCTCACCCGATCGCGAATCGTTCGCTTCCGCTCGGGACGACGCATCCTCGCGAGCACCTCGTCGGACCCGTGCTGGATCGGCATGTCGAGGTACGGTAACACGCGGTTCTCTCGAGCGACTACTTCGAGCAATCGGTCCGTGACGCCGGCGGAGTACAGGTAGAGCATCCGAATCCACGGGATCGATGTCTCGGCGACGAGTGCCTCGAGAAGCTCGGGCAGCTTGATTTCATTGCGCAGATCGCGGCCATAATGCGCTAGATCTTGCGCGACGAGGTTCAGCTCGCGGGCGCCCTGGAGCTCGAGCAACTGCGCCTCGCGAACGATCTCGTCGAGAGCGAAAGAGCGATGCTTCCCACGCATGAGGGGAATGGCGCAGAACGCGCAACCGTGATCGCATCCTTCACTGATTTTCATGTAGCGAACGTGCGGCAGATCGCCGGTGTAAAGCCTTACGCCTGGATGAACAGCTTCGCGCGCTTCGCCCAGCAACCCTCGTTCGTTCAGCTCGGGAACCAGCTTCTGCATTTCCGAGGATCCGAGAAAAAGGTCGACCTCCGGCAGAGACTCGAGCAGCTCATTCTTGTGGCGCTCGATCATGCAACCGACCGCCACCACCGCCTGACAACGACCGGAAGTCTTGAATCGGGCGGCCTCGATCATGGCATCGATCGATTCCTTTTTGGCCGCGTCGATGAACCCGCAAGTGTTGACGATAATGAGCTCCGCCTGCTCGAGATCTGGCGTGTACTCCGCTGAGTAATCGCTGAGCTGCGCGAGGTACCGCTCGCTGTCGACGGTGTTCTTGTCGCAGCCGAGTGTGATTACTCCGACTTTCAAAGCGGGAAGCGGGAGGCGGGAGGCGGGAGGCGAGTCATCGGTAGTTACCGAACTTTAGCTCGACTCCGAAATCCTTGCCGCGAAGGAGCGACATCGCTTCCTGAAGGTCGTCGCGCGATGGAGAAGACACGCGGACCTGGTCGCCCTGAATTGCGGCTTGGACCTTCTTGAGCTTGGCGTCCTTTATCGCAGCGGCGACTTTCTTGGCGGTGTCTCCGTCGAGGGCGAGCTTGAGCCCGATCAGCTGTCGAACGGTGTCGCCGCCCGCCGGTTTGATCTCGCCGGGATCGAGATTCTTCACCGAGACGCTTCGCCTTATGAGCTTCGACTGAAGAACGTCCCAGACAGCGTTCATCTTGTAGTCGTTCTCCGCGGTCAGGGCGATGTTGCCCTCAGCGCGATTGAGCTGGATGGTGACCGGCGATCCTTTGAAATCGTACCGCTGAGCGATCTCCTTTTGCGCCTGATTTACCGCGTTGTCAACTTCCTGGAGGTCGACTCCGGTTGTCACGTCGAAAGAAGCTTGTTGTGGCATGCGGGAAATCTAATCGGCAGCCGTTATCGCCCCAGTTCACCCCGTTGTGTTGGCGTTTTGTAAAATCTCCGCTGCGACGAGGAATTTTTCTTGACTTCGCGCCGTTTGATACACATGTTTGCCCCTCGTTTTCGCCCTCCTCTTGCGCTCCGCCGATTACTGCAGAGCTTCATATCCCCGTGTCGTCACCCGTCGCCTCCTCTTCAAAGGAATTGCTCATGAACCGTCGAGTACCCGTTTTTTCGCTATGTGCCGCACTTGCTCTCGCGGCGTGCTCACCAGATGTTGTCGGCCCGATCAAGGCACCGTTGAAAGCTGGCCTTTCAGTGAACAGCGGAAATACCGGCGGCAGGTACATCGTGCTCTTCAAGGGCGCGGGATCCGAGAAGGATTTCTCCGCAAAAGTGACTCAGCTCGGCGGTAGCGTGTCGT
>JBJMOT010000002.1:0-23146 GCA_045803585.1 Gemmatimonadaceae bacterium | reverse complement strand
GTGACATCGAAAAAAAAAGCCGCCCGATTCGCATCGGGCGGCCTTCGTATTCGCGGAGCTGACTACCAGCGATAGTGCGCGAACGCCTTGTTCGCTTCGGCCATACGGTGGGTGTCTTCCTTCTTCTTGACCGCGTTGCCTTCGCCCTTGCTGGCGGCGATCACTTCGGCGGCGAGCTTCTCCGCCATCGATTTCTCGTTGCGTCCGCGTGAGAAGGTGATCAGCCAACGCATGGCGAGGGCGGTGCGGCGATCCGGACGGACTTCGACCGGAACCTGATAGGTCGCGCCACCGACGCGGCGGCTCTTCACTTCCACAGCGGGCTTGAGGTTCGTCAGGGCCTGCTTGAAGATCGTCACGCCAGGCTGGCTGGTCTTGTTCTCGACGATGTCCATGGCGCCGTAGAAGATTCTCTCGGCAGTAGACTTCTTGCCCTGGTACATGATGGCGTTGATGAACTTCGATACGGTCTGGCTATCGTAGCGGGCGTCGGGAAGAATCGGACGCTTGATCGATTTCTTGCGGCGGCTCATTTCTTCTTACCTCCAGCTGCTGCGCCCGCCTTGGGCTTCTTTGTTCCGTATTTGGATCTGCTCTTGTTGCGGCCGTTGACGCCCGAAGCGTCGAGCGATCCGCGAACGATGTGATAGCGGACGCCCGGAAGATCTTTCACACGACCACCACGAATGAGCACGATCGAGTGCTCCTGGAGATTGTGGCCCTCGCCGGGAATGTAGGCGGTGACTTCGAAGCCGTTAGTGAGGCGTACGCGGGCAACTTTGCGCAGCGCCGAATTGGGCTTCTTCGGTGTGGTGGTGTAGACGCGGGTACAAACACCACGCTTCTGTGGGTTGGACTTGAGCGCGGGCGCCTTTTCCTTCTTCTGAACGTCGCGGCGGCTCTGACGGACGAGCTGATTGATAGTCGGCATTAATACTGGTTGATCGTGCGAATACGAAGGTGCAAATCCACCCGCTCCTGGCGCGGATTAGCCTGTAAAGTTAGACGGAGACCGCGTTTATGTCAACTTGACCACCTGCTATGGGCAGTTTGAAGACTGCCTCTCGACGCGGTTTGATCCATGCGTAAGATTGAAGGAGGCGTCGCGACATTTGCACCCGCGACAGGGCGCTCAGGAGGTACAATGACAGTGCACGGCACGACTACTCTAGCCATGTGTGTCGCCATCCTCACATCAGTTACGGCCTGCTCGCATTCCGTGCCGGTCAAAGGCCTCGAGAGTCCCGAAGTCCTCGTCCAAGCTGTTCCCGTCCGCCTCGAGGTCGAGAATCACAACTGGGCCGACGTCATCCTGTACGTCGTACACGACGGTGTGCAAACGCGCTTTACCCAGGTTGCCGCGGCGCACACGATCTCTGTGGAGATTCCGGAAAGCCTTCAGGGACAGATGGGCGTCATTCAGATCGCCGCCCGCCGTATCGGCGGGACCGACAGTTATATATCGCAGGCGATATCGCTCCGTGGGAATTCCGCGGTGCGGTTCACCATCGAGAGCAACCTGAATCACTCCAGCGTCGGAGTCTGGTAGGGCCAGAGCCGACGAGCGACACGAAACGCCGCCTTCGCCGCTACTTTGTCTGAGGCGGCGGATTGCCGTTCTTGCCACCACTGAGATCACCCGCGCCCTTGGCGGCAACGAAGGTCGTGGCGATGATTGCGCCGGCCAGAAGAAGGCTGCGGATCACCGACGTTCCACTTTTCTCTACCGCGCCAAAATCGCGTGCAGTGAGTGAGAGCTGCTCGCCAGCGTAGCTATCCTCGATGCCACCCTCGCGCGAAACCTTGTGAACGGACAACGCGAGAGACGAGTCGGTCATTGACTGTAACGCCCCTTCGAGTTGGTGCGCGCGCAAACCAATACGGGGCGCAACGGTCATCTGGCCTGCATCGGTAAGCGTGACCCGAACCTCGGTTGGTGACGTTGGATCCACTGTTCCTCGAACGGGCGTGTACTCGGTGCACCCCAGCAGATTGATGAAACAAAGCCCGCTGACCAATGCGATCACGCGCCGCGAGTGACCGGACGGGAATTCTGAATTCAGCTCGTTCATTGATTGAATATTACACCCGATGAAAAAATCCGAGCCCGGTCGACGTCGACCGGGCTCGAACCTTTCAGATCAGAAATCTTTCAGTACTGCTAGAACTGCCCAAGGCACGCCGCGCCCGTACCATCCGAGATCGTGTTCGCTGGATCGTTCTTGTTACGCAGACCGTTCACGCCGGTGTTTGGATCCGGAATGTTCGTGTCCGTATTCGCCTCGGTCGCATCGTAGTAGAGACGTCCGGGGATCGGCAGACCAGCCGCCGTCGGAACCAGGTTCGGGGTGCAGGTGCGCTTGTAATCGTTCCAAGCCTCTTCACCCAGCTGGAAGTCCGCGATGTACTTCTCGGTGAGGATCTCATTGAGAAGTGCCCGGCCGGCAACTACCTCCGGCGCGAGACCGTGGTTGGCCCGCTCTTCGTTGAGCTTGGCGAGAGCAGTCGCCTCATCACCGGTCCGATATGCAGCCTCGGCCCAGATCAGAGTGTTCTCGTCATAGGTGACGTACGGCTGCTGGAAATCATCGGCGCCGCGCGTCGCGCTCAACCAACGCGGATTCCCGCTCTTTGCGAAATACTGCGTCTCACGGGGATCGTTCCGACGGAGCAGAATCGTGTCCAGTGTAGTGCCGATGGCCAGGTCGCCACCGCGTCCCGCCGGACCATGGAACTGGAAGTAGAAGTTCGTCTCCGATGCAGTCGATGTGAAAGCACCGACGTAGTTGCCCGCGTCGCTCTTGATGCCGAGCTTGGCTTCCGCGAGCGCCTGCGCGTATGCGGCCGGTCGGACTTCGGCCGTGTGCATGTAGAATCTCGCCTTCAGCGTGTGGGCAAATGCAGTCCACTTATCGGTATCACCACCGTAAACGAGATCGGCGTCACCCGGACCGGCGTTCCCAGCCGCGTTGCTGTTGATATTGGCAATGCCCGCCGACAAAACCTGCTGCACCGAATCGTACACAAACAGCTGGTCGTCGAGCGGGGGATTTTTCGTGCCTTGGAGCGCTTCCTTATAAACGAGATCGCCAAAGATATCAGCACCCGTTCCCATTAGAGCACCTTCCATTACCTGGGCGACGCCGACGTAAAGCGAGTCGCCCACCGACCGTGCGCCGGTCTGCAGGTTCCTGATGTCAACCAGGCCGCCACCGGTGTAGAGAGCCGCGTGCGTCCCGTTCGTCGTCTGCTGATCGTGCGCGTAGCTTGCCTGCAGCGCGCCGTACTGGTTGGCCACGCCGTTAAACTGTTGAGCGAGAATTCCCGTCACGCGGGCTGGATCGCTGCCCCAGTACGCCCACAGGTTTTCCTGAGTGGAGACGAAGTACTGATCGTTCGTCGCCGTTGTCTGGCGGTTCGGATCGGTGCTGGTTTCACCGCCGGTCAGGAAGTTACTGCAACCTCCGACCACGGCTACTGTGCCGGCAACGAGGAGCCTCCCCGCGATTTGTTTTATATGAGTATGCACTTCTCTAATCTCCGTTTGTGACTAGCGAGACAGGCTGAATGAAAGAACGAACGACCGCGTCGGCGGGTTGATGAAGTAGTCGAGTCCCTGCGTCAGGAACTCGGCTCCGCCAAGGTTGACCTCGGGATCGAACCCGGAGTACTTCGTCCAGGTCTTGAGGTTTCTGCCCGCGATCCGGATGTCCATGCTCGAGAATCCGGTCGAGTTTCTCAGCACCGGATTGTCAAACGTGTAGGTGAGCGAAATTTCGCGGAGCTTGGTGAAGCTGCCGTCCTCCACGAACTGCTGGCCTACTGTACCGAATCCACCACCATCCGAAAGGAACCAGTTCTGCCACTCAGTCGGCGAGGTGAACGGAACAACGAGCTTGCCCGGGCCGGCTGTCGTCGGATAGATGTTGGTCATGTAGTTGACGCCGTACTGGCCATTCGTCTGCGTGCGGGCGTAGGTGTCCTTGCCCGTGCCAAAGAAGTCCAGAACGCCACGGGTTCCGTTCCACACACCGCCGCCCTTGCGAACGTCGAGCAGTGCGGACGTTGAGAACTTGCCCCAGTGGAAGTTGGTGTTGTAGGACATCGTGTACTTCGGATTCGGATCAGCGATGATGCGCTGGGTCGGATCCGCGATCGGCAAACCATCGTTGCCGAGCAGCAGTGCGCCCTTGGGTTGGCCTCCGCAGGCGTTTGGATCGCTATCGATGTCGCTTACCACACCGAGACCGGGTACGCCGATGTTGGTGAGTCCGCGACCGCAACGGACGAAATCCGATCCCTGAATGACACCAGGTGCGAATCCGACCGCAGACGTACCAATGGCGCCGTTAAAGCCTTCGAGGTTGTAGTTGATGAAGTCCGCCCCGTTCAGGCTAAGAACCTTGCCCTTGTTTCTTCCGTACTGCACACCGATGTCCCAACCGGTGGTCGGCGTCTGGAGCGGGTGCAGATTGAGCACGAGCTCGAGGCCCTTGTTCGAGATCTCCGCCGCGTTCAGCACCTGTTGAGTGGCGCCGTTCGCAGCACCGTTGATCGGCGCGCTTAGAATGATGTCAGAGCCACGTTTGTTGTACCCCGTCGCCGACATGTCGATCTTGCTGTTGAGGAACGCCATGTCGATTCCGAGCTCTGTCTCCTTATTCCGCTCGGGCTTCAGGTTCGGATTGCCCTGAGTACCGCTGGTTGCCAATGCGCCCTGCCCGTTGATGCCGGGCTTGAGCAGATCGCCGAAACCGCCAAGACCGAAGAACGTGGTGTTGGTCAGTGCGGTAACCGACGCGTATGCGGGCGGCTCCTTACCCGTCTCACCGTAGGCGATGTGGAACTTGCCGTAGGAGAGAATGCCGGTGCGATCGCGGTGGTTGAGCAGGTTGCTGAACGTCCATGCCGCGCTCGCCTTCGGGTAGTTGGCCCGCGGGTTGGAGCTGCCGAATGTCGAGAACCCGTCGTTACGAATACCCAGATTCACAACGAGCTGATCGAGCAGACTGACTTCAGCCTGAGCGAAATACGCCTCGATGTGTCTCAGAGAACGATATTCCTGAACGAAGGGAGTGAGCGTGTTCTGAATGTTGTACGGCGTCGGTGCGACCAGCGCCTCACCAAATGCATAGGTCTGGCGCAGACGACGCGAGTTGAGGTTTTGGCCGACGGTGAAAGTCAGATCGGTGTTGGTGCCGAAAGTGTGCTTCGCCGTCGCGATCAGGTTGTGATCGATCTCGAGGTTGTTGATGTCGTTGCGCGTGACGTTTCCAACCGCGTCAGCGCCCGACGTGAGCGGCAGCGCTTCCAGACGCCAATCGTTGTAGTAATCGGCGCCGAGGGTCTCACTGACGTTCAACCACTCGAGCGGGGTCCAATCAATGTTCACGTTGGAGATGGATCTCCCCACCTCGCTGCGATTGCCCGGGTTGTCCAGCACGAAAAACGGATTGTCATAGTACACGGCGCTCTGCATCGCTGCGATGCTCGTTGCGTTCGGGAAGCGATAAGCGCGCTGCAGTCCGTTCGGCAAATAAGTATCGGTGTTGTTGAAGTTCGGCGGTGTACGAAGGGCCCCGAGCATGACGCCGGAAAGGTTGGAACCTTTCTGAGCGTATTTGCCGCGAGTGTCGACGTAATTGAGGTTTCCGCTGATCTTCAGCTGCGAGTTGATCTGCTGGGTGCCCTTGAGTCGGACGGAGGCACGATTGTACTTGTTGTTCGGTCCCTTGAGGTAGCCGTTCTGGGCCATCAGACCGCCAGACGCATAAAACGTCGTGCGCTCGTTGCCACCAGAGACCTGGAGGTTGTTGTCCGCCGTGAGTCCGGTGTCGAACAGCTCGTCCGAATGATTGAACAGCGGAGTTCCAGCCGTAGCTGCCGGACCCCATGAGTAGCGGGCGACGCTGCAATCAGGACCGCCGCAAGTAGCGGCAACATCGTCGAGTCCCTGAATGAATTGGTGCTGCAGGACGTCAGGCGAGCTCACCTTGTCGAACGTTTCGGTGGAATTGAACGTCCACTTCGTGGCGCCAGCGGCTCCGGACTTCGTCGTGATCAGAACGACCCCGTTCGCAGCGCGCGCGCCGTAAATCGCCGCAGCGGCTGCGCTCTTCAATACCTGTATCGACTCAATGTCTGCAGGGTTGATGTCGGAAGCGCGGTTTGGTGCGACCGTGCTCTGATCAGCGCCCGATGCCGTACCTGAGCCGTTCACGATGCTTTGAGTGGAGATCGTCTGGTTGTCGATCGGCTGTCCATCGACGACGAACAGCGGTTGATTGGTTCCGGAGAGAGACGACGCGCCGCGGATCTTGATCGATGCGGATGCGCCGGGCTCACCGGACTGAGTGCGCACTTCGACGTTCGGCGCCTGTCCCGCCAGCGCTGAAACGACGTTCTGCGGATTCGCGGCGCGACTGATCGCGCTGCTGTCGACGCTGTTGATCGTCGTGGTCAGTCTTTCGCGGGTCGTCGATGTTCCGGCGCCCGTCACGACGACGACGTCGAGGTTGAGAGGATTCACGACCAGCGAGAAATCCTGGGTGAGATTCGCTCCCGATGCGATCGTCACCGGCACGGTGCGCGCCGCGTAGCCGATCGTGCGCGCCAGCACAACGGAAGCTTGACCGTTGGCGCGCGAGCTGGGAACGACAATGGTGTACCGACCCTGGTCGTCGGTGTGGGTACCAATGGTGGTGCCTTGAATCAGAACAGTTGCGCCAGGCAGTCCTACGCCCTGCTCATTGGTGACTCTGCCCGAGATGGTTGCTCCACTTTGCGCACTCAACGTCGAGGTCGCGCCGAGGAGCAATGCAACTGCGGCCATGCAATTTGTGACGAAGTTTCGGATCGATACCTGTCTAGACTTGGGTGGGTGGAAACCGGAAACCGGTCGAGCTCTTCCCGACATAAACGTGTACTGCATAGCTCTCCCCTTCATATTCGTGCGCAACCCCGCACGGTGTGGGCGTCCGCTCTGCGACCGAACGAACTGGATGTCCATCCGAAACCAGATGCGCGCGATTACCGTTTTCTCCAAAACGTTTTGTTGGGCGACACGACGATTCGTGTCGCGACGCGGCGCGCGGCAACGGAGGCATGACAATCGAATGGTAGAATGGTGTACCATCGGATGACAAGTGAACCGTTAGACACCCGAACAGTACGTTTTGGTTGGCGAAGGACAGAATCTCTTACGTGAGCGAGTTCGTCCGCTGATCCACGTCGGACAAATGCAGAGCTACGAATTAAGAATTCTTAGCGCTACACTACTATAGAGAGAGCGTTTTCTTTCGCCGGCGCAGTTCGGGAGGGTTTGCCGGGATCCGTACGGCGGTTACCATCGCCGAACCACTGGAAGCATCGCGAAAAGTTCTCGGCCTCAACCGACAACTTTTACAATCCAGCGGCGAGCGCGGGGAGTCGATCGCGCTGTTTCACACCCTCAGAGAATGGTCCGAGCAGGTGGCTGATGCTGTTCGCGTAGTAGCTCACGAGCGGTCGATTTCCTTCCAGCACCGAGTATCCGTCGCCGACGCGCACGAGTATCCGCCGCATCGCAAGCATTCGCCACGCGCGATCAAAGATCTCGTCGACGCTTCCTTCACTGTAGACAATGCGCGCATTGAGTTCGCGCAAAACGTCGCGCATCTCGCTAATCCGCGCGATCAGCTGCGAGTGTGAGATGAAGTCTCCGTCGAAGCTCTGAATCGCCGCACATGCCAGCGTCACGGACGTCACCGGAATGATGGCGGCGATTCTGTCCATGACCGTGTCGGACAGTCTCTGCACGCGCGCCAATCGCTCGGCGCGATCGACGCCGAAAAGATTCCCCACTTCACGGTCCTGCGCATCGAGCCACGGCTCGAGTGCGAAAGGCTCGCCTATCACCACTGCCGCCCGGCCGTAACGCTTCCAGCGTCGCGCGAGGAGCCGCGCGGCGTTCCACCAAACGTAGCGGAGCACTTCCATCAGCTGCGTGCGCCGCGCAGGGCGGGTACCGCCTTCACGCGCATCGAGCTCGCGAATCAGCGATCGATCTTCGAGGACCCGATCGTAGTTGATCGCCACCGGCACGACGTGGAGACGGCTCCGCATCTCCGGATCGCGCGCGACCCCGATCACGTAATCGAGAAGGCCGATCTTCGCCTTCCCCAGCTTGCCGTCTTTGGAGAGTCCGCCCTCGAGAAAAATTCCCTGGGTGACGCCGTTCCGCGTTATCAGCTGGACGTATCGCTCGAGAACGGTATGATAGAGTTTCTCGCGATACTTTCGGCGAACGAAATACGCGCCAAAGGATTTGAAGATGTATTCCAGCGGAAAGCTGCGCGCCCATTCGCCGACCGCGTAGGAGATAGCGACCTGGCCCGACAGCACGTAGCCGACCAGAACGTAATCGGCATTGGAGCGGTGATTCATCAGATAGATCACGATCGCATCGCGCGGCAGCATCTCTCGCGACGAGTGCCCCGCATACTCCGCCGAGACCTTGTAGAAGAATTTCAGCACTACGCGGCTGACGACGAGCCCGACCTTGTAGTAGGCGAGAATGTTGAAGAACGGAACTATCTCGTCGATATATTCTTCAACGCGCCGCCACGCGCTCCGCTCATCGCCCCCAAATTCACGCGTGTGCTCGCGAACGGCGGTTGCAATACCTTCATCCGCGAGCAGCGTACGCCTGATGAACGGTTTTTTTGTGAGCTTGAAGCGGTCGAGCCGGGAGTGCGAGCGCCGCAGCGCCCGCAATGCCATTCGCGATCCGACTTCGCGGATCACAACGGCTTCAGTGCCCGACTCGCGATGTCGCTACGATCGCGCCGCTAATCACTGTCGAACCGATACCAGGCAGTTTGGCCGTCGCCGTTGCAGCATCCATGTATTGAAGGGAGGTGATGGCGCTCGCCGAAATATCGCGAAGGGCCTCAGGGCCGCCCATTCTGGTATTGTCGAGATAAACGACGAGCGTGCCACCACTGCCGCCCGATTGCACTCCGGACATACCGCCGCTCGAGCCCGACACCTGGGTTCCAGTCAGGGAACCTCCACTGGATGCACGAGCTTTCGTGAACCAGCTCGGACGCAGACGCTGCACGATTTCGTAGGCATCCCGGAAGGTGGCCGCGTCGATCTCGGCGGTGGTGATGAACTCCGGATTGGTCTTGGTCTTAGCGACAGCTGTCGAACTTCCAACTCCATTCGCGCTGGTGGTAGCGCACGCGGTGAAAAGGACGGAACAGCAGACTGCAGCGGTCTGAAGAAATCTCATTGTTCTTCCCCTCGTCGAAATGTGGAATCGATTGCCAGAATTCAAAAGCCGCCGGTAATCGAAATTGCCGGCGGCTTTTGCACTTCACAAGTGAGCGTCGCTTACACTACGGCCGCGGCGGATTCTTGTCGATCGCCACACCGATACCAGGCGTGATGTTCGTCGACGTCGCGGCTTTGCTCCCCGCCACTGCGGGCGGGAAAATGTACGCAGTGAAAATCGATCCGGAAATGCGCGACCCGGCGACCGGATCGAGTGCGCCCGCCGAGCCCGGGACCTCGGGCACGAACGCCGCACCGGCCGGCATGAGCTGCGAAGCGACTACTGTCGTGGTGCCCGCCGTCGTAGCGACGACAGTGTAGCCACTCGTTCCACCAGCCACAGCCGGAGTGATGTAAGCGCTGGTCGCCAGCGGGGCCAGGTTGGCGATCGCCGGAGTGCCGGAAGGCGTCGGCGTCGATGTCGCACCTGGAATCAGGTAGATGTCGACGGCACCGGCAGTGAGATTGGTCGACCGGAATCCGATGGTGCCGGATGTCGCGGTCAAGGCCGGCCGATCGTCGGTGGTGATCAGAAATTTCTGTCCCTTGGCCCGCGATGAACCGTAGAACACGAAAGTCTGCGCGACATTCTCGGCAAACGTAAAGGTCGTATCGGCCATCACGGTTGAGACAACACTCGGATCGAAACCGAGCGGCGCCGCGGGCGTGGTATTGGAGCTGCCCATGAACACCCGGATGTGGTGGGTGCCGACGACGGTTCGCTGGAACGCGACGTTCGTACCGCCACGGAACGCGAGGTTCACGAACTCGAGGTTCGGTACGCCTTCCACTACATCGGTAAACCGGAAATCCTGAAATCCAGTATCCGGGACTGCGTTAATGAAGCGAACGAGCCCTGCCGTCGGCGGCGTCTTGAACGTCGGCGAGGTGCTGTCACTGCCGCACGCGAGCATGCCAACCACAGCGCTCAGCAGAAAATAACGGTGAAGATTCATTACTGACTCCGACTCGAAAGTTTTTGGGTGATTCGGATCGATCATGGATGTCCCCTGTATCCGGTTCCGGGCGGGGGCTCCGGCTTTCCTTCGCCGCCGTTCCCATTTCCGCCGCCGATGACGGTGTGTGCGATGAGGGCTCCCCCAACGACACCCGCGCCAGCCAGAACCGCAGCCGCCGTCTTGCCCGGCGACATTTTCTTTTCCAGAAAAGTTCTCACGTAATCCTGCCTGATCGTCACCGGCTCTCCACTCCACATTGCCGATTTTCCGTTCAGATAGGTGAGCTCACTTACCTTGATGGTGTAGTCCGCGCCGGTTTGCTGCTGCAGGATGCCCGCAACCTGCGAGACATCGCCGCCGATCAGCGTATTCAGGTTCAACCGGCCAAGATCATTTAACTCGACTGCCATTTCCCGTCCGGGCTGCATGTTGGACGCCTGCGATGGGATGAACGAATAGCATCCGATCGCAGAGACCCAGCACAGGACGGTCGCTGTCGCGACCGTCCTGAACCGGATTGGCAGAGGGCGAGCCTTCACCAGAATCTCCTAGTACCCGTATGTGCCCACCGTCGCAGCGGTGTTCGAGTTGTAGAGTGGCGCGCTGCGGGTGTCCATCTCCTGATACGGAACCGGCCACTCGAGCGGCGTTCCTACTGCGAGATCTCCCCAGCCACGACTGTCCAGATACCAGGCGCCGTATTCCATGAACGCGAGCTCCATGCGCTTCTCCCACTTCAGTGCTTCGAAGAGAGTGCCGCACTTGGCAGACGTGAAGTTTGTCGCCGGATCAGGAACACGCGGCACGCATGCACCACCGCCAGGGACCTGGTCGGTCGCAGTCATGCCAGCCGGAAGCGGCGGAAGATTGCCCTTCGCGACTCTGGTCAGATTGATCTTCGCAGCCGCGTTGGCCAGATCGCCAAGCCTGTAATAGGCTTCCGCCGCCAGAAGGTCGACTTCTGCCTTCTGCAGCATTGGGAACTTGCCGATGCGGTTTGCCTGGTACAGCTGCTGGAGCCGGAACCAGTCATACTGCGATACCGTGTACGGCAGGCCCGGTGGATCAGGCGAGGTGCGATTGCGGAAGTACAAGTTGGACCGCGAAGGCGTCTGCAGTGCGCCAACGGTGGACGCCGTCTGCTGCGCCGCGCGCGTGTCGCCGGGCGGGAATCGCTGGTCCGCTGATTTGATCAGGAAGGCCGAGCGGGAATTGAGCGGCGTGGCGAGCCAGGCATCGTATCCCGGACCCGCTGGATCATTCGCCGGCCTTACGCTGTCGGCCATTCCGGCGAAGATCGGACTCTGCTGTGTCCAGGCGTCGAACAGGAAATGCTGGACGTACCAGATGTAATCCCAGCTCTTCGATGGATCGAGATCGATCACGAGATCCGCAGTGATCCCGCCGAGAGCGTCGTCGCGGACTTTCGTCCAATCGACAGCGGCACGCTCGGCCGGCGTGCGGGCCACCGCTGCACGGTAACGCGCTTTGTACGAGCGGATCACCTGCACGAACTGGGGACCCGTCAGCGCGTTGCCCGGGATCCAGGTAGCCAGCAGCGGACTGGTCATCTTTGCCGCGTTTGCCTGCGCTGAATCGAGCTGGATCAGCGCGAGTTTCATCAGAGAATCGTGGGCGAGCAACGGCGGATAAGGAATGTCGTTGCCGTTGAACTCATTCACCACCGCGCCCGAATCGTATACCAGCGCCATGTTGGCGTTGCCCGATCCCATCACGAAGAATGCGAACGCGCGACCGCGGGAATCAGCTGCAGCGCTTCCGAGAGTGAAGCCGGGCTTGTTGAGTTGAGCAAGCCCAAGCGCCGCGGAACGCGCGCCCTTCGCATCCTGCGCGTAGTCCCAGAAATTTCCGACGAGGACCGGATTGCCCTTGGAGTTGTCGATCGGGCCACGCGGGATAGGAATGCGCGTTCCGAAACCGAAATTCGCCAGTGAGGAGCTGTTCTCGAATGAGAACACCCGCATCTGGTTGTCGACGTTGTCATTCTGACCGTTCAGGGCTCGCCACACCGTGTTCAGCGAGCTTCCGATCAGTGCTTCCACATCCGACGGTCTCGCCAAAGCGCGCGCGGCATCGGGATTGTTGCTGTTCTCGACGGCGAGGGTGTCTGAACACCCAAAAGCCGCAACGAGGCCGGCACATCCGGCAAGGAAAAACAATTTACGCATTTATGAGCCTCGATTGATTAGCCTCCGAACAGTGAGGGGATCTCTCCCCCCACTGACCGGCGGCGCGGATTTTAGAAGCTGGTTTGAAGCGAGAACGTCAGTGAGCGCAGGTTCGGGAAGGTGAAGGCATCAATCGCATTGATTGCGGCCGATCCCGACCCGTTTGCCGTGCTCCCCGCTCCACTCACCGCACCGAAGCCCACCTCTGGATCAAACCCATGGTACTTGGTCCAGGTGTGCAGGTTGCGGCCAATCAGGGTCAAGTTCCAATCACCAGTCATCGAGCCGAAGCGACCGAGGCGGAAGCCAACGCTCAACTCACGAAGCTTGGCGTAGCTTGCGTCTTCCGTCATGGCGCTGTTGGGCCCGAGCAGATCGTAGAATCCGCCGATGCCTGTTCCAGTGTCCGGCGCGCCGGCGCGGTAGTAATACCCGAGTGGCTTCGCCGCTTCGACTGACTTGCCGAGCTGTGACTCGCTGCCCTCTAGGAAGTCGAGGAACGACCACCCGCGGCCCTGGTTGTAGACTTTCTGGCCAATCGCCGCATCGATGAGCGCGTAGGCGGTCACCCGCTTGTAGCTCAGGTTCTGCGAGAATCCCCAGCGGAAATTCGGAAGAGGATTGCCGAGCGGAAGCTTCCGCGCGGTGCCGCTGGAATCGCGAAGGATGATCGGCATGCCCCAGCTAAGCTGCACAGCCGGGTTGAAGTAGCCGTTCACGCCTGCACCCGGCGCCGAGTAAAACGGCGAGTTCGTTGGCGCCCTCGACTGCCAGAGATTCTTGACGATTCCGTCATTGATGCTGTTTCCGGAACCCACCCAGACGATGTAGCCGTCGGAGTTTTGCTGGAATGCATCACCGGGGTGACCGCATGAGGCGGCAGCTACTGAAGGAAGCTGGCTGCAGCTGGTAGCGAACACACGGCCATAGAAGGTGCCGTACCGCTCGCCTTCCTTGGCGAGGAAGATCTGATCCGTGGCCTGCGCAGTCGCGCCGAAGGTGAAGCTCGGCACGTACAGGTGTGTAATGACCGCACGGTTTCTGTCGTAGATGAACCGCGTCGAGTACGTGAGATCACGTCCGTTGATGATCGGAACGTTGAGCGACGCCTCGAACGTCTTGTTCTGCAGTACGCCGGCGTTCTTCCACTGGAATCCGAAGCCCGTTACTGCTGGCGACGGAACGCGAAGGATCTGGTCGCGTGCATTGGAGATGGCGTAGTTAGCGCTGAATCCGATGCGATGGAACGCCTCGCCGTCGACTCCGTACTCGTTCTCGCGAATCGATTCCGGCTTGAGGAAGCGGTTACCAAGAATTTGCGGCGAGATGACACCATTCGCGACGTTGAACGTCTCGTACTGCCAGTCGAATCCAGGGCGTCCGCCGGCCGTACCGACCGACGCGCGCAGCTTGAATTCGTTAAGCGCAGGAATCACCCACCACGGCTCCTGCGAAAGGCGCCAGGCCAGCGAGCCGCGGCCGAACGTTTTCCAGCGATTCGCGTTGCCGAACAGCGAGCTGCCGTCGCGGCGAATGAGCCCACTGACGATGTAGCGGTCCTTCCAGTCGACGTCTTCAGCGAAGAAGAAGCCGATGCTGCGGATTGATTGTGTGGTCGACGTCACCGACTTGGAGATGGTGCCGTTGTCGAGGGTCGGAACGCCAACTACGCTCAGACCGCCAGCCTGACCGCGGCGATAGTCGTAGTCCTCACGCTCGTACAGGTACCGGAAGCTTGTGCGTGAGTGCATGTCCGTCAGCATGTCATGAAGGATGTTCATGTTCAGGCTGGAGTTGTACGACTGCAGCTGCTCCGATGATTTCCGCAGGAACGACACATCACCAGCCGAAGCGGTGGTGGTGCGATAACCCTTGTCGTCGAAGTTATCGAGGTTGTTCTGCGAGCCGTCGTAGCTCAGGTTGCCCTCGAAGTTCAACCAGTCTGTCGCAACGAAGCGGACAGTACCACCACCGATGAAGTGATTGGTGCGGGTCACCTGGTTGTCGTTCTGCAGCGGATAGAGCGGATTGTTGTTCTGCGAGCCGGCACCCTGCAGGTTGGGCCGAATGTAAAGCCTGCCCTTCGAGTCGACGGCGTCGAGGTTGACGATCGGTGGAGTGCGGGTCAGACGGAAGAATGCGTTGCCGCCGTCTTCTGCGTAGAACCCGTCCTTTTCACCGCGCGCGAAATAGCTCGTGAGAGAAGCGGACCACCGTGTTCCGATCTGCTGATCGAGATTGATGCGGCCGCTCTTGCGCTGGAATCCGTTGAGGAACTGGATCGCGCCACCCTGATCGAGACCTGACGCGCTGGCAAAGAACGCGGTATTGCCGTACTTGCCGCGCATATCAAGAACGTTGTTGATCAGCGGCTGCGGACGAACGAACTCCGAGACCGCGTCGTAGTTGTTGCCCGGCCAGATGTGCGTGAGGAACGCGGAAGTCAGACCCACTTCCGGCTTCGTCAGCGAGGAGCCGGGGTCAAGTGGGAAGGTTCCAATCGGCGAGAGCGCAGCGTCGCCGCCCTGATCGTTGATACGATAGGCTTCGGACG
This sequence comes from Gemmatimonadaceae bacterium, assembly GCA_045803585.1. Taxonomy (GTDB): domain Bacteria; phylum Gemmatimonadota; class Gemmatimonadetes; order Gemmatimonadales; family Gemmatimonadaceae; genus UBA4720. Next base: position 8,129 of record JBJMOT010000002.1, on the reverse strand, counting down.
CGTAGTCGATCGAGCGGGCGCACTGGAAGCGACCCTGACCGGATACGGTGATGCAGAAGCGAGTGCCCGTTTCGTCCAGCTCGAGCGCGTGCGCCTGATTGATCGGCAGATGACGCTCGACATCGCTCGTTCCGTACTCGGTGCGGAAGTTGAAATGCACACCGTCGGTGGAGCTGAGACCGGACTTCGTCTTGATGCTGATTACCCCGTTACCGGCACGCGCGCCGTAGAGCGACGATGCCGCCGCGCCCTTCACGACTTCGATGCTCTCGATATCCTCGGGGTTGATGTCGGGCAATCCGCCGCCACCGGTGCTGCTACCCTGGTCGGCGAGGATGACTCCATCAATAATGTAGAGCGGCGACTGTCCGCGACCTGCGCCGGTGATGGCGGTGGGTCCACGCAACAATACAGCCGGCGATGCTCCCGGACGACCTGACGCCGAAACGATCGAGGCGCCTGGAACCTTGCCGGCTAGTTGCGACAGGGGATTCGTGGCCGGAACCATCATATCGGCGGAATCGATGCGCGAAACGGAAAACGGGAGCTTCGTGGCTACCGTAGCTCCCGTTACACCTGTCGTTACGACGGCTTCGAGTCGGTTGATGTCCTGCTCGAGCGAAAAGTTCGCGGTCTGAGCGCCCGCACTGAGCGTCACCGTCGAAGCTTTCGGGATATAGCCAATCGCGCGGACGCGCAACGACGTGGTCGCGCCGTTCAGACGGGCTGTTGGTACTACGATTGTGTAGTTGCCGGCGGGGTTGGTGGCGACCGAGATGTTCAGCTCGGGGATGATCACATTCGCTCCGGCGATGTCTCTGCCCTGATCGTTCGTGACCTTGCCTGAAATGACCGCGCCCTGCGCGTATGCAGTGTTGGCAACGGCTGCAAAGCCGAGTGCAAACGCCGCGACGACGCAATAGCGGAGTGACTTGCGAATTTCCATTATGCCTTCCTCACTTCGAATGGATTCTCAGGCAGTCGGGACGGATGGGTGACCGTTCCGCTGGGGATTGCTGCTTGAGGGGGTGGACCTTCTTGAGCTTTCCATCGGTGTGGAGCGCGTAGCTGCCCGCATTAATCAACGGGTGCAGCTTTCTGAAGAAATCAGACTTATGACTTTTCCATGCGCCTCCTTGGGGATGGGCTAGGGGTACGACCGGATGAGTTTAGTCGCAGGCCAGAAAGTAGACCCCGTTTTTTCGGCTGTCAACAAGTTTCTGCGAACTATTCCCTCGATTCGGATGTCTAAGCCGTTCCGCGGGGGTTCTACGCCGAACTACTTGACGTCGCTGAACTCGAAGGGTTGATGGACCAGCTGCCTGACCGCCTTCCCCTGTTTGACCGCGGGCTTGAAGGTCGCGGCGAGGACGGCAGTTTTGACCGCGTCGGCAAAAAGGGGATGGGTCGCAGACACGATCCCGAATGTCTCCTTCTCCACGCGACCCTCCCTATCCACGACAAATTCGGCCAGCACCGAGCCCCGGGTGTGCGCGGCGAAAAGCGACGGAGGATACGGGATACTCAGAGGCCTCGTCGGATCCGGCGCTACCGCCTGGTCGACCTGATCGGCGGTGAACACCGACAGCGATGCAACCAGTGCTTCGATCTCTGTGGGCGAGGTCGCACTCGTGTGCGGGATGTCGGTATCTGAGCCCCGGGTCCACAGCAGGATCGTTCCGCAGTTTGAGAGGTCACGCGACCAGCTGTATCGAGCCGGGGCCCCGGTCGATCCAAGGTAAAGCTCTATGCCCTCCAGAGTGCTTGGCTCGAATGTGTCGAGATCGACGCGACCGGTGGACACTGCATTCCCATCGAGCCACACGAGCGGAGCGCACGCGCGATCGCGCATCCGAACGCCGACCGACCCGTCGCGTTGTCGCTGTGTCGTTATTCCCGGAGTGCGCTGCAGAAGCTGGTTGAGTGTTCGAGGATTCTCCCGGTCGATCTGCTCGCGCGTAATGAAAATCCCGGAAGACCGGCGCTCCATTCTCTCATAGTATCCGGCAAGGCGACCTGTGTACTTGACGGCCTGACCGCGTACCAGAACGGGCTGCAGCTCCTGGGTAGCAACGGCGAGCTTGATGCTCACCGATTCGGTACCTGAAGCCGGCACCGTCAGTGTGACTGCGTCCGGACGGAACCCCAGGCGGCGAGCGCGAACCTCCATCGTGCCCGCCGGCACCGCGGCCAGTCGAAATTCGCCGCGGTCGTCAGTCGTCGCGCGAAGCTGTGTTCCCGGCACCGAGATATCAGCTCCGGTCAATCCCATGCCTGTTTCCGCCGTCACGCGGCCGACTACACTCGCTGGTGACTGTGCGACGAGTCGCTGAGCACCCGTCACCAGAACGCAGCTCGCGAGCGCGAGTCCCGTGGAGATGTAACGGGGATTGATCGGACTCTTCGACATGATCCTCCAGCGGAACCAGGCCAGGGCCGCGCGCTCGGCCTACGGGCGCGAGTCACCCCGGCTCTGTCAGCAACATACAAGTGAGCACGGGATCGTCAATGCTTTCTAGCTGATGGTGCACCGGGAGTGAACGCCCCGCGCTAGCGCACGCCCGGCTTGGCAGGTGGACTGGAAGCCTGACCGAAATTCGGCGCCTTTACCGGCGCAACATCGCGATCGCGCGGCGCACTCACAGCCTCCCTGCCGTTGTCGCGCGACGAGTCCGCTTGCTGCAGGAGTCCGCTGCCCGACACGAGCTGCGCGGCGAGAACGGTCTGAATGACGCTCGTGATGTTGGTTGTCGCCGACTGCGCGGCGCCACCTTCCGCGGAGTCGCCGGAGATCGTCACCAGTCGCGCCTTTGCGAGAGCGTCTGCAATCACCGGCGCGATATCGGGAATCATTTCGATTTGACGGTAACGGAAATAACTCTCGCCACCGGCCTTGATCGCCTCGTTCACTTTCTGAATGCTCTCAGCGTTCGCCTGCGCGACGGTCGTGATTCGAATTGCTTCGGCCCGTGCCCGAGCCTCGGCCTCGATGCGCATTTTTTCAGCGTCGGCTCTCGCTTGCGCGATCTGAGTTGCTTCCAGCTCGGCGACTCGTTGCACGCCTAGCGCAGTCTGCTTCTTTGCTTCCGCCTCGGCGATGAGCGCTGCGTTGGCTGCCTTGGTCTGTTCCAGCTCTCGCTGCTTGTCGGAAATCACACGCTCTGCTTCGAGCTGGGCGTCCTTGGCGCGACGCGCCTGTTGCGCCGTGACGATGTCGGCATTCGCCTGGGCCTCGGCGGCCGACTGACGCCGGCGCGATTCGGCAACTTCGGACTGCACGACTTTGATGTTGAGCGAATTGAAGGTCAGGCCGAGGTCCGTCAACTCCCTCGAGCACGCCTTGCGAATGATCACCGCGAGCGGATCGTCGTCGTCTTCCATCCCCTGAAGTGCGGCTTCAGCGGCGCGGGTCATCGCGGTAGAATGGCTTGGCGAGACTGATAGTGCGTTGCTTTGACTGGAGCCCGCACCGAGCGCATCAAACTGCCCGCCGGAGGAGAGCTGAGGAGCGGACTTTGCCGAAAAAAGCTGATCGTGGGTGAGCAGATTGATTGCGCGGCGCGCCGAGCTCGAGAGAAGATCGATCAGGATGTTCTCCTGATCCGCCGTGTCCTTGGAGAAGAACCTGTTTGCCGCCGTCTTGATCATCGTGTCGGTGTCACCGACAGAAACGATGGCGCTGGCCAGGATCCGTACTTTGATTGGCTGCGGTGTGCCGTTGCGATCGAGATCGGCAGTCTGGTCGGTGATGTCGAGATCGACGTTAATCGCCTTGCTCGACAGAGTGGTTCCCGTAGTAAGCAAAGGAACTTCCTTGGACTTACCCGGTCCGCGATAAATGATAGTGCTACCCTGAAGCCAACTGACCATGCGAATGGTTCCAGCTTCGACGTTTCGCAGAAACGACGAGACGATGAGCGGAATGACTCCCAGCACACCAACGAGAATCGCAGCGACGATAATGAGTGTTTCGGTCATCTATGAAATCCTGTGAAAGAGCGGCCGGCTAAGACTCAGCTCTCGCTAAGGCCGATGCGAGAAACTGTACAGCGATTGCGTGTGCCGTCTACATCTTCGATCCGCACCATGTCGCCGGCGCGGACCCGGATCCCGGCGTTTCGCTCGCCGGCCGTCAAAGTTCCGAGAATCTGTACTACTTCGCCGCCTACCTCGACTGCAATCAAACCATTGCCTCTGGCATCGAATCCCGTCACAGCTTTCGCTTCGGACATGATCGACGACTCCAGAGTCTGAGCAGGCTCCGAAGCAAAGCGAAACAGCGAGTTGAAAATTGGGCGAACTACGACTGTCTCGAATGCGAGCCCGCCAGCGAGCGCGATCGGTAGCGCCAGGAACGGTCCGACGATCCGCTCGGCGATCAAACCCGTGGCGCCGAATCCAACGAGTACGTTGAAGAGGACCCGCGGTGAGAGCCACGACCAGGCGTGCGTTTTCCAGCCGTCCGGGTTGACGTGAGCCGGACGCGAAGAAGGCGGGAGGTGAGTATGCGTCGCAGCGTGACCCGCACCGACTGCGTGGGTGTGGCCCGCGCCGATGCCGTGGACTTCATGGCCGGCGGTGTCGTGGCCGTGGCCTCCACCTCCGCTGTGACTGCTCGTGAAGCCGAGGACGGCCATTGCGGCCATGCCAGCGGCGCCAAGAACGACGCAGAAAATGTAGAGGTCCATCTTTCAACTCACGGAAGTCTGGGCTTGGCGTCAGCGAAGTGCTGATGCAAAAATCCCCGGACGAATAACTCGTACGGGGATTTTGTAGCACATGTTTCTGCTGCGCAATTGCGGAGCTACTTGGGTGTCAATTTTGACACTCAAGTAGCTGGAGAGAGTTGGCACGTTTTTGCACGCTTCCCGCCTCCCCCCTCCAGCGTCCCGCTAAATCTCCTCGGGAACCGGAACCGCGACGGCCTCCGGCAGAACGAAGTCCGAGTCCGAGTCGGTCGCGAGGATCTCGGCGATGGTCGGCTCGGGGGGAAGCTCGGGCGCTGGTGGCACCGGCGCTCCCTCGATCTCCACTTCCTGATACCGGTACATACCTGTGCCGGCGGGGATGAGGTGACCGATGATGATGTTCTCCTTGAGCCCGAGCAGCTCGTCCCGGGCGCCGCGGATCGCAGCGTCGGTGAGAACTCGCGTCGTCTCCTGGAAGCTCGCGGCCGAGATGAACGACTGAGTCGTGAGACTGGCCTTGGTGATTCCGAGCAGCAGGGGCTCCGATACCGACGGAGTTTCCTTGTGCTTCTTGGCCCTGTCGTTGGCATCCCTGAAGGCCTGCTTGTCGACGTGCTCGCCCTCGAGGAACTCGGTGTCGCCGCTCTCGAGCACACGCACCTTCTGCAGCATCTGTCTGACGATCACGCCAATATGCTTGTCGTTGATCTTCACGCCCTGCAGGCGGTAAACCTCCTGCACTTCGTTGAGCAGATACTCCTGAACCGCGCGCGGTCCCTTGATGCGGAGAATGTCGTGCGGATTCACCGGACCCTCGGAGAGACGGTCGCCCGCCCTCACCCAGTCACCGGCGTGCACGCGAAGGTGCTTGCCGGCCGGGATCTCGTACAGCTGACCCGGCTCCTCCGTATCCACCGGCGTGTCCTTTGGCACCACCCTGATCTCGCGCTTGCCTCGCTTGATGTCGCCGAATCTCACCTCACCATCGATCTCGGAGATCGTGGCTGGATCCTTCGGACGACGCGCCTCGAACAGCTCGGCGACTCGGGGCAGACCACCGGTAATGTCGCGAGTTTTGTACGCCTCTCGTGAAATCTTCGCGATGATAGTTCCCGCGCTGATCTTCTTGCCGTCTTCAACGGTCAGCTGAGCCCCAACCGGGATCACGAAGTCACGCAGGCGCTTCTCCTTTCCACCCTTCGTTTCAACAATCTCGATATGCGGGTGTAACTTCTTCTCCTTGTCTTCGATGACGACGGTCTGGCGGAGACCGGTGAGCTCGTCGAGCTCCTCGGACACCGACTCGCTCGGGATCAAGTCGACGAAGCGCAGAGTTCCTTCCACGTCCGAGATAATCGGGTTCGTGTAAGGATCCCAGGTGAAGATGATCTGATCCTTCTTCACCTCTTCGCCGTCCTTCACCATCAGTGTCGCACCCAGAGGTACCTGTAGACGGGCGCCGACGGAACCGCTGCGATCGCCGCTGCTCCTGATGGTCAGCTCGCCTTCGTACGAGGTGACGATCTTATGCCCCTCGGCGTTGGTGACGACAACGAGTCTGTCGCCGAACTCGATCATACCGGCGACCTTCGATTTGCGCGCGGTCTGCTCGGCGATACGAGCCGCGGTTCCACCAATGTGGAAGGTGCGGAGCGTGAGCTGAGTTCCCGGCTCGCCGATCGACTGCGCGGCGATGATTCCCACTGCCTCACCCTTATCGACCATTCCCATGGTCGCCAGGTTGCGGCCGTAGCACATCTGGCAGAGACCACGCTTCGCCTCACATGTGAGAACGCTGCGGATCTTGACCGTCTCCAGACCTGACTCCTCGATACCGCGAGCCATGTCTTCGTCGATCAGCTGACCAGCCTCGACGAGCAGCGTACGCTGGCCCGACTCGTCGATCTCGTGGACATCGTAAATGTCCTCTGCTGCCACCGTGCCGACGATACGCTCGGCCAGCGGCTCGATGATATCCTCGCCTTCCTTCAGCGCTCCGACTTCGAGGCCAAGGATGGTTCCGCAATCTTCCTCGGTGATCGTCACATCCTGCGCGACGTCGACGAGGCGCCGGGTGAGGTAACCGGCGTCCGCCGTCTTGAGAGCGGTGTCGGCCAGACCCTTACGCGCACCGTGGGTGGAGATGAAATACTCGAGCACGGACAAACCTTCACGGAAGTTCGACTTGATCGGGCTTTCGATGATCTCGCCGATACCACCGGTGAGCTTCTTCTGCGGCTTCGCCATCAGTCCGCGCATACCGGCGAGCTGACGGATCTGATCGCGCGATCCACGTGATCCGGAATCGAACATCATGAAGACCGGATTGAACCCTTCATTCGATTCGCGCATCGCGCGCACCATGGCGTCGGCAACGTCGTTGTTGGCGTGCGTCCAGGTGTCGATCACCTTATTGTAGCGCTCACCGTTGGTGATGTTGCCGGTCTGGTAGGCCTTTTGGAACCGGTTGACGCGTTCCTCGGCCTCGTTGAGAAGAGTCTCCTTCTCAGCGGGAATGTGCAGGTCTTCGATTCCGATCGAGACACCGCCGCGCGTTGCGTAGCGGAATCCGAACTCCTTCAGTCGATCGAGGAACGGAACCGTGCCCTGCAATCCACTTTTGCGATAGCTCTCGAACACTAGTTCACCGAGCGCTTTCTTCTTCATATCCCGATTCTGGAACGCGATCTCCAGCGGGATGATGGAGTTGAAGAGAACACGGCCGACGGTGGTATCGAGCCAGCGATTGCCTTCGATGTCCTGGACGAAGTAACGGATCGGCGTGTGGAACGAGACGCGATCCTGCGCCAGCGCGAGCTCGACTTCGGAGACGCTCGAGTAGGACTTGATGTTCTTCATCGTCGCCTTCTCACCGAAGCCCGGAGGGGCCTTGGTGGCGAAGTAGCAACCGAGCACGATGTCCTGGCTCGGCTCCGCGACGGGGCGTCCGTCGGAAGGCTTGAGGATGTTGTTCGACGACAGCATGAGCAGACGGCACTCGAGCTGGGCCTCGAAGGACAGCGGCACGTGAACGGCCATCTGGTCACCGTCGAAGTCCGCGTTGAACGCGGCGCAGACGAGGGGGTGAATACGAATGGCCTTGCCTTCGACGAGCACCGGCTCGAAAGCCTGGATGCCAAGTCTGTGAAGGGTCGGAGCGCGGTTCAGCAGCACCGGGTGATCGCGGATGATCTCCTCGAGAATCTCGTAGACTTCCGGAGACTCCTTTTCCACGATCTTCTTGGCGCGCTTCACCGTCTCGGCGATTCCCTTCTCGACGAGCTTATGAATGATGAACGGCTTGAACAGCTCCAGCGCCATCGCCTTGGGCAGTCCGCATTGGTGAAGCTTCAGCTCGGGACCGACGACGATGACGGAACGGCCCGAGTAGTCGACGCGCTTGCCGAGCAGGTTCTGACGGAACCGGCCCTGCTTGCCCTT
>JBJMOT010000146.1:0-77906 GCA_045803585.1 Gemmatimonadaceae bacterium | reverse complement strand
GATCGCCACGCGCGACGGCGGTGGTAACGTCGGCAATGTTTCTCACCTGGCCGGTGAGACTCGACGCCATGAAGTTCACGTTGTCCGTGAGATCCTTCCACGTGCCCCCGACGCCAGGCACTTGTGCCTGACCACCGAGCCGGCCCTCGGTTCCCACTTCGCGAGCAACGCGCGTCACTTCCTCGGCAAACGTGCTCAGCTGGTCCACCATGGTGTTGACGGTGTTCTTCAGCTCGAGGATTTCGCCCTTTACATCGACGGTGATCTTGCGCGAGAGGTCGCCCTTGGCGACCGCTGTGGTGACGTCCGCAATGTTTCTGATCTGACCGGTGAGGTTACCGGCCAGGGTGTTCACATTGTCAGTAAGATCCTTCCACGTACCGGCGACGCCGGGCACCGCGGCCTGTCCGCCAAGCTTTCCTTCGGTTCCCACTTCGCGTGCGACACGTGTCACTTCGGAAGCAAAGGCGCTCAGCTGATCGACCATGGTATTGATGGTGTTCTTCAGCTCCAGCGTTTCGCCCTTCGCCTCGACGGTGATTTTCTGGGACAAATTTCCCTTCGCTACCGCTGTGGTGACCGCGGCAATATTTCTCACCTGGCTGGTGAGGTTTCCGGCCAAGGTGTTGACGTTGTCGGTCAGATCCTTCCATGTGCCGGCGACGCCCGGCACTTCCGCCTGGCCCCCCAGCTTGCCTTCGGTTCCGACTTCGCGGGCAACACGAGTGACTTCATTGGCGAAGGAGCCGAGCTGATCGACCATGGTGTTCACGGTCGTTCCAATGCGCAGGAACTCACCCTGCACCGGCTTGCCATCGATCTCCAGGACCATCTTCTGGCCTAGGTCGCCCTCGGCGACGGCGGTCAGAACGCGTGCGACTTCGGTTGTGGGCGAAGCGAGATCGGTGATGAGCGTGTTGACCGATTCGACAGTAGAGCGCCAGCCACCCATCGCGGGACCAATCGAAGCCCGGTCGTTCATCTGACCCTGGCGTCCGATGGTGTTGGCGACGCGCATCATCTCTTCGCAAAGTCGCTCGTTCAGCTTGGCGATTCCGTTGAAGGCGTCCGCGATCTCGGCGAGCAGCGGATCCTCCGACATCGGCAGGCGGGTTTCGAACTCGCCGTCTCGTAAATCACGCATCGCCGTAAGCAGGCGGCGCAGATCTACAGCTCTGATTTTCCCGTCGGGGGCGAGCGGGCTTATCTCGTGATCCATTCCCCGTGCGGTAGCGCCGTTGCCGTTTCCGTTGCGCTTCCCGTTTCGTCCCTTGCCGCCGTTGCGCCCATTTTTTCGGCGCGTACCCGCTGTCTTGCCGGAGCCCTCGGAACCCTCATCAGCTCCGGTCTCCTCCATCTCGATTGTGTCGCCAATCTCCACGACTGCTCCTTGGTTGCCCTTCTCTTGCGCCCACTGCGCGATTCAACCTTCCGATCGCCGGCGAACATGCGGGCGATGGGATTGTTTCTACTATTCAAAAGCGGGGCCGTTTTTTGGCCGTTTCAGCCCGGGAGAACTCTCAGGCGGGGGCTAAGACCTCGACGGGGTCGCCGAAGTGGATTTCCCCCTCGGTCAGGACCCTTGCGTACACCCGGCTCCAGCCTGGGTAAAGCTTCTGGGCGATTCTCACGAATTTGCCGTCGGTGAACGACCCCTTGATCGTCTTACACGGCTTCGTAAAGGAAGCGACCTCGAGGAGAACTCTGTCGCCGATGCAAAGCCTTACTCCGGGGATGACGAGATCCCAGTCCAAACCTTCGACGGTGATATTCTCGCCGGCGGTTCCCACGTCGATCGGATGGCCCTCTTTCTGGAGAGCATAGATCCTTTCCAGCGAATACACGCACACCGCGCGCTCGGGCCCACCATGGTGTTTTGTGTCATTTTGGGCGTCACCAACGAGCCCGAATACCGACACTTGAGCGCCATTCACGGCCTTCTTGGGGACTCCGCCGTAGGAGATATTGACCGAAGCGACGGTTCCGATTTGAGGCTTATCTAACTCAGGTGGTGCAGTCACTACGCCTCGCTGATCGCCGTTCGGGTCGTCTCTTTATCCGGCCGCACCTTGGTAGCTTGAGCCTTTTCGCTGACCAGAAAATTTACGGGGATTCCGCCGTTCTGTGTCGCGAACCGGGAGCGAAGGGGCAGTCCGAGCTGTCTCGCCGGGCCGGCGTCCGGTGTCAGCACACCGATGCGCCAACCCCGGCTTTGAGATAAGGCGAACCCGACGGTGGCGTAGAGATTTCGAAGGTCTGAATTCTCATCGAGCCGGATGCCGTACGGCGGGTTACTGAGGAGCCAGCCATCTCCGCGCTCCGGTTCTGCGAGCGCTGACAAGGACGCCGAGATCGGTTGCTCGGCGAACTGGATGTCGGCCGTCACGCCCGCGCGCTCGGCGTTTCTCGTTGCAGCTTCGATAGCGCCCGCATCGCGATCTGCCGCCTTTATCGCGAGAGACCGATCGATGATAGCTTCCCTCGCACGACTGACAGTTTCTTCCCAAAGGCGACGATCAAAAGATTTCCAGTTCATAAACTGGAATTCGCGGGCGAGGCCCGGAGCGATCCGCCGGCCAAGGAGCGCGGCCTCGATTGGGATAGTCCCCGAACCGCACATCGGATCCAGTAACGGCTCATTTTTCTGCCAGCCACTGGCGAGGATCATCGCAGCGGCGAGTGTTTCCCGCAGCGGGGCCTTTGCCACTTCCTTTCTATAACCACGACGGTGCAGCAGCTCTCCTGAGGTGTCAGCGCTGATCTCACATTGATCGTCGACGATCCGGACGACGAACAACTGCGTCGGCTTACTCGACTCTGCGGTGTCTTCGCCAGCTTCTTCGTTTCCCACCGTTAGACTGACCCCAGGCGAAACTTCCCGAATCGCATCCAACACTCTTTCCGCGACCGCATCGGAGTGGTAGAGGCGTGATTTTCTGCACGTCACCCGCACCTCTACGCTGCCGATATCCGACAGGAAGTTGGACCAGGGCAGCTTTTTCGCGCGTCGCTCGAGCTCGTAGAAAGTGCTGGCGTGGAATCGACCCAATCTCAGGATTACCCTGCTCGCAGTCCTCAGCCAGAGATTCGCGAGGTAAACGCGTTCGATATCACCTTCGAACGCGACTCCGCCGGGCTCCTGCCGTCCTTTGACGCCGAGGGCTTTGAGCTCGCCCGCTGCGATCGACTCCAACCCCGGCGCGGTGGAGGCGAATAGCTCGAACTGCTGACTCGATCTCTGAGAATGGTGATTCGACATCGAACGCTCAGGTTAGCGAAGCGAGGAAACCTCGGTAAGTGGCGACTGATCCATTTGGGCAGCCGCCGTCCCGCGCGGGAATGCTTTGTGCCGATATGCGGCAGAGTGTCAAAGCGCGTAACGAAGGAGTGTGCCCGCCAACTCCTACAGGAGAGGTTTGGGCACAAGGATTTTCGTCCGGGTCAGTGGGAGCCGCTTAACGCAGTTCTATCTGGGCAGGATGCGCTTGTCGTCATGCCGACCGGCAGCGGCAAATCTCTCATTTACCAGCTTCCCGCCCTGCTACTCCCTGGCCTCACCATAGTCGTTAGTCCGCTCATCGCCTTGATGAAGGATCAGCACGACAAGCTTTCAGCGCAGGGCGTGAGTTCCGTAGCGATGCACTCCCATCTCTCAACATCGGAAACGCGCGAGGCACACCGGCAGATTGCAGAAGGCGAAGGGGAGATCCTCTATCTCACGCCGGAGCGGTTCAAAGATCGGGCGTTCTTCGAGCACCTGTTATCTCGGCCGATAAGTCTCTTCGTCGTCGATGAAGCGCACTGCGTCAGCCAGTGGGGACACGATTTCCGGCCGGACTATCTCTCACTCGGAGCAATCTCCAAACGACTCGGGCGCCCGCCTATACTCGCGCTCACCGCCACTGCGACCGAGCACGTTCAGGCCGACATAATCAGACAGCTGGGGATGAAGGATCCCCACATCACCATCACCGGATTTGCGCGTCCGAACCTTCGCTTCGAAGTGGTTCGAACGGTGAACGATCAGATCAAGGACACGATTCTGCGACATGCCCTCCGCGAGTTCGAGGGATCGGGAGTGATCTACGTCGCGACGGTGAAAGAAGCGGAGCGGTTGTACCAAATGCTCTGCGAGGACTTCAAGGTCGGCCTATACCACGGAAAGCGTCCCGCAGCGGAAAGGAAGGAAGTGCAGGACCGCTTCATGGCAGGCAAACTCAAAGGAATCATCGCCACCAATGCATTCGGCCTCGGCATCGACAAGCAGGACCTGCGTTGGGTCATCCACTACCATTTTCCGGGGTCCATCGAGGCGTACTACCAGGAAGCGGGCAGAGCGGGCCGCGACGGACAACCGGCAATTTGCCGAGTGCTGTACAGGGTGGAGGACAAGCGAATACAGTCCTATTTCCTCGGCGGCAAATATCCCGAGGTGCAGGAAGCAGCGCAGGTCGCACTCGCCCTCGAGAAATATCCGTTAAAGACTCCGGTGCTTCTCGACGACCTCGTAGAGATAACCAGCATCCCATCGCGGAAGGCGAAGATCGTTTTCGCGCTCCTCAAGCGGCATGGCCTGGTGCGCGAGCACCGCGGCGGTAAATGGGAACGGCTTGGCGACAACCTCTGCGCGGTCGATTTGAGCGCTGATTTACAGGACTATGAAGAACGCCGGGCGATGGACCAGGAAAAGCTCCGCACGATGATCCAGTTCTGCCAGACGACGCAATGCCGGACCCGCTACATCCTCGAGCACTTCGGCGAGGAGGTAGACCAGGACTGGCGCTGCAACAACTGCGATGCCTGCGACGCTATGGAAGAAATCCCCCTCGCTCGGGGCGCGTAGTTAGTCCGCTCGTACCCCTCGTTGCAGTTCACGCTGTTCATCAGTCAGTAGCCTGTGATTTCACTCCTGACTGTCCGATGAAAAACGTCCTGGCGATCAAGATCCTTCGTGGATCGCTGTTCCTGGTCATTGCGCTCCTGGTGTCGTTCGTGCCGAGGCTGCTCGATCTTTCCCCGCAGCAGGACGGCTGGCTAAAGACAGCCATCACTCTCGCGCTCTTCATGCAGGGGGTGGTCTGGGCCAATATCATCATCGGCTACTACCTGCAGCGATACGTCCATGTCCACGCGACGGAAGGCGCGAACATCACCACGTACAAGGCGCTGGGCGCCCTGGCGCGCGTTACGGTCTGGATCATCCTCGGCGTCTTCGCGCTCTCGACGCGGGGCATCCAGATCCGGACGCTTCTCACCGGACTCGGTATAGGCGGTCTTGCCGTCGCCCTCGCGGTGCAGAACATCCTCGGCGATTTGCTCGCCGCAATCGCCATCGTCACCGACAAGCCATTCGTCATCGGCGACCATATCTCGGTGGAGAATTATCGCGGCAAGGTCGAAAGCATTGGACTGAAGACCACGCGGGTGCGGAGCGATTCGGGCGAGCAGATCATCTTCGCGAATGGTGAGCTGCTCAAGAGCAAGATCAGGAACTACTCCCGCTAGACCGGGGGCGCGTCGAGCGGCAATTACCCGCCTACACCAACCGGGCGTCGAGCTGAATGTCGACGTTGCCTTTCAGCGCCTTCGACACCGGACAGCCTTCCTTTGTCTCCTGCGCGATCTGATCGAACTTGACTTTGTCGATCTTCGGAACCGTCGCCTGCACATTGAGCTTCATGGTCGTAATACCGAAGCCGCCGGGCACCGCCTGAACGGTGCAAGCTGCCGTCGTTTCGACTTTGGTCGGCGGCGTCCCGTTCTTCTCGAGGCCCGCGCTCAACGCCATGCTGAAGCACGCGGCTTCCGCCGCGGCGAGGAGCTCTTCCGGATTCGAGCCGACTCCGCTCTCGAAGCGAGAGCTGAAATTGAATTGACCGGCCACCGCGCCGCTTTCGCCCTTGAAGCTTCCCTTTCCATTTTTCAGTCCGCCTTCCCAGCTGGCGGTCGCTTTTCTCGTTGGCATTCTGCACTCCGTGCGTGTGATGATCTGAACCGCGAAAGCTAATTAGATTGCCCGAATGGACACCGTTCCGACGCCAACTGGTGCGGTAATACCACCGTCGATCGAACGAACACTGCGCCTTTTTCGCTCGATGGGGCGCGAAGAAAAAATGCAGGCGCTCGTGCAGTACTCGAAAAAGCTCGAGCCCCTTCCCGAGCGATTCAAGGATCTGGATCGCGGCGCTTTCACCGTCCCGGAATGTCAGACACGGGTCGACATCATCCCCGAGCTGAGTGACGGGCGCATGCACTTCTACGCCGACCTCAATGTCCGCCAATCGCCCACCATCGCGGCGGTGCTGGCGATCATCTTCGCCGCAGTGAACGGCCAGCCGCCCTCCACTACCCTCGCAATTCCGTCGGATTTCGTGAGCGTGTTGATGGAGAGCATCGGTCTGGCGTCGCGCGAGGTCGGCCTGAATGCGATGGTGGCAAGACTCAAGCGATATGCGCGTGACGCCGAGAGACAGACGGCTTAGCTGACGCCGGGTGCGCGAGTCGCGCGTACGCCGCGCGAGGTACAAATTCTCATCGTCACAGACGACAACGGAGTAATGATGGCGGATTCTGCTCAGACTTACGCGACTCACCGGCGATTCGTACCTGAATTTCATTTTTTTGCACTGCCGGTTCTGCTGGCCAACGCGCTACTGAAGATTTGGGACTTTGCGCGCCACCCGTCGCTAATGACAGCGTGGGTGGCTGTCGTTGCAATCGCACTCGCCATCGGCCTTTTTGCGGCGCGAACCATGTCGTTGCGTGCCCAGGACCGCATCATCCGCCTCGAGGAGCGAACCCGCCTCGATCGACTGTTGCCCGCGAGTCTGCGAGAGCGCGCGGCGAGCTTGACGACGAGTCAGCTGATTGCGCTTCGCTTCGCCTCGGACGATGAGCTTCCCGATCTAACCAAACGGGTGATCGACGGTGAGTTGCATGCTCGTCCCGATATAAAACGCGCCATTCGCAACTGGCGGGCTGACGACCTGCGAGTGTGAGCGCCATCGACCGCTGCTCACTGACCTTTAACGTGCTCCTCGAGTTCACATCGAAGGAGCACCATAAGTGGCACGACTGGTTCGTGAGTCATCCGGGCGCCTGGGAGGTTCCATTTGCGACAGGACGGATGGCAACGGTGGGCGGACTAGTGCATCACATCTTCGGTGTGGAGCTGCGTTACACCCAGCGCCTTCGCGACCAACGCGCGGTCGAGTGGGACGAATTTCACGAGACTTCGATCGAAGACGTGTTCGCCCTCGGCGACAACGCGCGCGGTCAGCTGGTCGATTTCCTGACCTCGGCGTCAGCCGCCGAGCTGGAGAAGATCCTGACCTTCAAGACCTTCACCGCTGGAGAAGTGACGGTGAGCAAGCACAAGATCGCGTCCAATATGTTTCTTCACGGAATTCGGCACTGGGGCCAGGTCGCGACCGCTTTGCGACAAAATGGTTTTACTGACCAGTGGCCGCATGACTTGCTTCTCAGCGATGTACTCCTATAACGCCAACTCAAACGGCTGCAGCGGTGGTTGATGCTTTGAGCTTCGAGATGTCAGGCCGCCAACGATACCCAATAAATCATGAGTATGAACCCCACGCCCGACACGAGCGCGTACAGCAATCCTATCCCCACCTCTTTCGTAATCGTTCCCACAACCGACCCGCCGTACACCCGGCGAAATGCGAGGGTGGCGTAGATCGGGATCGCGACGACAGAGGCGGCCGACGCGAGTAGGATCAGTGCCGGAATGCGGGAGAGTTTCAGCAACTCGGTCATCGCCAGGGCAAGGAAGACGAATGCGTGCAGGTGAATCGCGAAGTAGAGATGCTCGGGATACTTCCGGCCGCGGTAGAACAACGCAACGATGCCAGCGAACAAGGGAAGCAGCACGAACAGCATCCTCGGCATCGTCTCCCGCAAGCCGCGCTTGAGGCCGATCGGGTCCTCCACTGCGCGTCGCAACAGTGGCTGCAATAGACCCGGCGCGCGCGAAATGTCCTTTAGCGCCGCTTCCCGCTCGGCGGGCGCGAGGTGACCATCCTGCAAGGATTCCTTCACTGCGTTCGCAGCACGCTGTGGTGCCCTCGGTGGGTTGGCTGTGGAGTTCGTGGACACACCCACGCTCATTCCGCCGAAAGACACGTCGCCGACGCGCGACCTCGTGGTCGGAACGACTGACGCGATCAGGAAGTAGACAACGCTCGTCATAAGATAGAGACGCAATGGCGAGATGTATCGGACCCGCCTTCCTTCGAGAAAGTCATGCGTCAGCACTCCTGGGCGCTGAATGAGGGTGCGAAGAGTCGATGCGAGGCGGCCGTCCCAACCCGAGAATTCGGCGACGGCGTCGGCGGCCAACTCCCGCACGCTCGGGTAGGGCGGCAAATCGCGTTGGCCGCAGGCCGAGCAGAACAAGCCCGAGATCGGTGCATCGCAATTGAGACAGCGCGCGGAATGCCCGTAAACAAGGGGCGGCCTGTCGAGAAGTCTGGCTTCGTCACCCATGGCGTTAGATTGGCAGTTACTCGACCCGCCCGCAACTACGGCTGGGCTTGTTAATGCCGGCGCGGACGAAGTCATGACGGCGATCCATCCCAACTCGCACGAACGCTAACATGAAGATTTTTGTAACCGGCGGTACGGGAGCGCTTGGAAAATTCCTGCTGCCACAGCTGCTTGAAAAAGGTTACGAGGTCGTCGCGCTCAGCCGATCGGTGGACAGGGCGGAATTGATCGAGAAGCTCGGAGCCACCGCAGTGATCGCCGATCCTCTCAACAAGGAGCAGCTCACTGCCGCTGTTCGCCGCGCCGAGCCGGAGGTGATCATCCATCAGCTCAGCTCACTCAAAGGCGCGGGAAGTTTTCGCAAGTTTGACGAAGACTTCGCGCTAACCAATCGGTTCCGGACCGAGGTCACCGACAGTCTCTTGGCGGCCGCCAGAACGATTGGCACCCAGCGGTTGATCGTGCAGAGCTACTGCGGCTGGCCGTACGCGCGGAAAGGCGGACCGGTGAAGAACGAGGAAGATCCCCTCGACCCCAAGCCGCTCGAAGGCTTCGCCAAGACACTTGCCGCGATCCGATACATGGAGAGCAAAATCCACAGCGTGCCCACATTGCAGGGAGTCGCTCTCCGTTATGGAGCGTTCTACGGCCCCGGCAGCTCTATCGGCAAAGGCGGTGCTGTGGCCAAGCTGGTGAAGAAAAGAAAGATGCCGATCATCGGTGGTGGCACGGGAATCTGGTCGTTCATCCATCTCAGTGACGCAGCTCGTGCTACCGTCGCCGCGGTCACCGAGGGAGTGCCGGGCATTTACAACATCGTCGACGACGAGCCGGCGAAAGTATCGGCGTGGCTCCCAGTGCTTGCCAAAGCCCTGGGCGGCAAGCCACCGCGCAGAATTCCGCACTGGCTCGGCGAGCTGCTGATCGGGAAAGCAGGCGTGATGATGATGACTCAGATCAAGGGATGCTCGAATGCAAAGGCAAAGCGCGACCTGGGCTGGACGCCACAATACGCGAGCTGGCGTCGTGGTTTCATGGAAGGCCTTGGTTAGGAGACCCGATTGCTGAAAGACCTTTTCGCGAACAACCGCGCCTGGGCGGAAAAAACGACGCGCCAGGATCCCGACTTTTTCACGCGGTTGTCCAATCAGCAGGCACCGGCGTACATGTGGATCGGCTGCGCCGACAGCAGAGTGCCGGCGAATGAGATCGTCGGCCTGGCGCCCGGAGAGCTGTTCGTGCACCGGAACGTCGCGAACATTGTCGTCCACGCCGATCTCAATTGTCTCTCAGTTCTGCAGTTCGCGGTCGAGGTGCTCAAGGTCAAGCACGTGATCGTGTGCGGCCACTACGGCTGCGGAGGGGTCGGGGCGGCGCTTCGCGACGAACGGCTCGGCCTCGTCGACAACTGGCTGCGCCACGTTCAGGATGTTCGGTGGAAGAACCAGACAGAGCTCGACGGACTTCCAACCGAGCAGAAGAGACACGATCGCTTGTGCGAGCTCAATGTCGTGGAACAGGTAGTCAACGTCAGCCAGACGACGGTGGTTCGCGATGCCTGGTCGCGCGGCCAGCCGCTGTCAGTTCACGGCTGGATCTACGATCTCCACGATGGGCTGTTGCGCGATCTTGGTGTCAGCGTAACTACATCGCCCGCGTTGGGCGGTTCACAACTTTCCGAGAAGCGCTAATGGCGGACGTGACGATTCTGGTTCGAAAGGATGGTCCATTGTGGGTCATCGGCGATTTCAATCTTGTGGACGCCGAGGGAAACTCGATTCCGATTCCCGAGGCGAAGAGGAAAGTCACGCCGGAAGGTCTGTCGCGCGTGTCGCTGTGCCGGTGCGGTGGTTCGGTGATCAAACCGTTCTGCGATGGAACGCACAGCAAGATCGGTTTTGTCGGGGCCGAAGCGGCGGTGGAGAAGGCGGACCCGACTACTCTCCCATCGCCTTGATCAGAACGCGTTTGGGGCGCTGCCCATCCCATTCGCCGTAGAACACGCGCTGCCACGGACCGAAGTCGAGTTTCCCTTTTGTGACGGGAACTATCACCTCGTGGCCAACAGTCAGAGAGCGGAGGTGCGCTGCGGCGTTGTCCTCGCCGGTTCCGCTGTTGTGCCGATAATCCTCGGGTGACCAAGGCGCGATCCTGTTCTCCAGCCAATCGAGGATGTCCTTCCAGAGTCCGGACTCGTGGTCGTTCACGAAGACGGACGCTGAGATATGCATCGCCGAAACCAGCACCATTCCTTCGGTGATTCCGGCATCGGCGCGGCACTTCTCGACTTCATCGGTGATATCGATGATTTCCTGGCGCTTCTTCGTGTTGAACGTAAGGTACGAAGTGTGACTCTTCACATCACTCCGTTTACGCTAGAACCTGATCCCGAAGTTGAGCGGATAGACTCCTCTCCCCATTTGGTAAACGTCGAATGCGTGCAGCGCCTGCTCGACGAAGAACTCGTGGGACGCGAAACGCGCCTTGATACCCAGTCCACCGTTGATGCCGAGTGACACCTGGCTACGATCGTAAATCGTATTGAGGTTCGACGTAAGCACAAAACCGTTTACAGGCTGGCTGGTGGCTCTCGTCCAGTAAAACCCTAAACCGCCCTGTACATAAGGCGTGAACCTCGACACATGAAACAGGTCGAGCGACCCACCGCCTGTCAGACCGGCGTAAGTGTAGCCAATTTTGTTCCAGCACTGATCGCAAGGCTCAGTAAAAGCGATCTGTTGTCGCGGAGCGTCTGCACCGAGCATGAGCGATATCTGGCGACTGAATCGACTGCCAGGAGATTGCCAGCTACGAGTCAGGTTGGCGACGAAACGTGCGGCTACTCCTGGGTCGTTGGTATTGAGATTCAGATGCGTGGGATCAATCCCCACTGACAGCGACCACTTTGATGGCTGCTCTTTTGGAGCTGTCTGGGCCAATGCCGTCGCGAAAGGCAGCAGCAACACGAGAGTGATGATCGAAGCTCTACTCGAGTATTTCACAGGCTCCTCCAGTGAAACTGTTTCAGGTTATCAGACAATTGGGGATTTCTGCCCTAGAACCTGATCCCAAAGTTGAGGGGATAGACGGCCCTATCCAGTGGAATGGCGTTGACAGCGTGTAGCATCTGCTCGACGAAGAATTCGTGGGATCCTAAACGGGCCTTGATTCCCAATCCGGCATTAACGCCGAAAGAAAATTCATTTTGCTTGAAAGCCCGAGCCCCAGGGCGAGAGGGATCGGTAAGTGTGCCCCAGCGTCGGTCGTAGTAAATACCCGCACCACCCTGGACGTACGGCGTAAACCGGAATACGTGAAACAGGTCGATCGCCCCGCCTCCTGTCAGTCCGGCGAAGTTTCGTCCGAGACTGGTGGAGCATCCCTGACAAAACAGCGAGTTGATTGACTCCACGCCGCGCGGAGCGTCCGCTCCTGCCATCAGAGAAATGTGACGGCTGAACCTGCTGCCAGGCGCCTGCCAGATCCTCGTCAGGGTAACGGCAAAGCGCGCGTCGACCCCGGGATCGCGCGTTCTCAGATCCATTGACGGTTGCGCCCCCAGGGACAACGACCATTTCGGCGGCTCCTCTTTCTGGGCAGTCTGCGCCACACTCGTCGCAAGAGGCAGTAGCAGGGCGACAGATACCAGCCAAGCTTTACCTGAGTAACTCATAGGCTCCTCCGTGAAACTGTGTCCAGAGTATCAGATCATTGGGGATTTCTGAATTGGACATCAGTTCAGGCTGACGAGTTGCCTTGGGGTTTACCCGGTAAGTTTGATCCTACGCGGGTTGCTTCTGCTTGGCGAGCTTCGCGTGCCATGAATCCTTCAGGTCAAGCTCGAAGCGCGCGCGCCATTCGGCGAGCGAGGTGACGGTCGTATCGAACACTCGGGTTTGTGGGCCGATTTCTCCCCTTGCTCCGAGCTCGGTGAACCTTTCACGGTCGACAGACTGGGTCGCACCGCTGGAGTCCTTGTAGAAGATCAGGCCGCTCGTCACCATACTCGCGCCAAGTTTTGACTCGAGCGATTTAAGCGCGCGAAAGAGTCCGTCGATCGAGCAACCGGATGCGCCCGCCGTCGATTGGTCGACGGCAATCGTGAGAAATCGTCCCGCGCGCCAATCACGCCCAACCGTCAGCTCGGCGCCGTGTGCCTTCCACTGCTGCAGAAACGGATCGACCGTAGACATCAGGGTCTTCGTCTGATCCGCATCGAGCGTTGTGTCGCTCCCAAAGACCCAGACGCGCGAGTGATCTGGAAGGTCCTCGAATTCAACTACCGACATAAAGTTACGCCCATCCTTCTTTCCTCTGCGTTGATTATCACGACTTGGGGAGAACAGGCCTGCGATCACCTCGAACACGTCGCCCAGCAGCTCGAGCCAACACATCCCTTATAGGCAATACTGGTTCGCAACAAACCAGCATTTCGTGTAGAGCGACGTCTTAAAGAAGTCTAGCAGCATCTGACCCACCTTCGTCTCTCCGGCCTGCGAAGGATGCTGGCCGTCCTCCTCGAAGTCCGTCCGCTGCCACACCAGACCATCACTCCTCGGCGTCATCCCGTCCGCCCAGATGTACGGGCCCCACAACATGACTGGCGCCAGCTTCTTCGCAATGCTCAGCGAGCCCGTCTGCGGATTCACCGGACGACCCCGCATCTCGTTTATCTGGGACTCGATCGCCCACTTAACCGAGAATCCCTCCTCGTATGCGTAGGGCTCCGGATTCCACCCCGTATTCGCATAGCCGCCGTAGCTTCGGCTAGTCAGAAAAACGAGCTGCAGATACGGATACCGAACCCTGAGCGAGCGCACAATCGCGCCGAGATTGGCGAGAAAAGCGTACGCATCGGCGCTGTCGGCCGGTAGCGACATATCCGGATGTGGATCCGCGACATTGAGCCACACTACCTCAACTTGGTTCTCGCTCAGACCGAGCGGAGCCAGGCGCACGTTCTTGATGCGTTCGTACGCCGGTGATTTCGGTGACGTCCACGCCGGCGCGTCCTGACCGTTGGCGGCGCCGTTCACTATCACCAGAGAATTTCTATTGACTGTCGGGTCCAGGGCGGCGCGCCCCATGAATGACCACGACGTGCACGGCGGTCCCGATCCTTTCGAGCACCATTCCTCGGTGGTGTTGCCCATTCCGATCGACAACAGCACGTATTTGCCGAAAGGACTCTCGTCTCCATTCACGTCGAGCGGCCTGATCGTGTTGCGACGGGCGCGTGCCGCGGAGTCCTGATCTGGTGGCGGAACGTTGCTGCCGGCGGGATACAGCCCGCCCTGATTTTTGTAGTATGTGCGTGTCGCCAGGTCGGTGATAGGAATCCGCACGGTATCCGTTGGCGGCAGGATCACGACAGGTTTTGGTGAGGAAGCTGGCGGCGGAGCGGCGCACGCGAATACTGCGGCAAGTGCGCCTAGCTGAATCCTGACCCTCAAGCTACTCTCGATGTCCTCGAGCTCTGTGTCGCGCCGTCGTAAATGTCTTCCCGCGTGAGCGGAATGTTCGACTTGCCGTTCGCGTCGGGCTTGGCCAGCAACGTCTGAACGATGTTGATCGCAGCCCTCGTGAACGCGTTCGCCGACGCTGCCATGTAAAGTCTCCACACGCGATAGGTGTGATCGCCAACGAGTTCCTGCGCTTCGGCGCTCTTCGTCTCCAGCGACTTCACCCAGTGCCGGAGCGTCATCGCGTAATGCTCGCGCAAGCTCTCCACGTCGCGCACCTCGAAACCGGTCGCCTCCGCGGCGGCAATGACATCGTCGGTGGCGGTGAGCTTGCCATCGGGGAAGACGTATGTGTCGATGAATGCGTCGGCTCTCCAGAATTTCCTGAAGATCTTTTCACCTCTCGATCGTGGACGAGCCTCGCCGAGGCTCACGATCCCGTGATTGAGAAACAGGCCGCCCGGTTTGAGTGCGCGATAGGCGGACTCGAAGTACACCGGCAGATGAGTCAAGCCGACGTGCTCGACCATGCCCACGCTGGCAATTTTGTCGTAGCTGTCGCTTTGGGTGAGTGTACGATAGTCTCGTATTTCCGCTCGGCAGCGCTTGGAAAGTCCGGCTGATGCGATGCGCTCTCGAGCCAGGGCCGCCTGGTTGTCGCTGAGAGTTATGCCGGTTGCATCCACGCCGTAGTGCTCGGCGGCGTGCATGATCAGGCCGCCCCATCCACAGCCGATATCCAGAAAACGCTCGCCGGGTTTGAGCCTGAGCTTTCTGCAAATCAGATCGAGCTTTGCTTCCTGTGCGGCCTCGAGAGTTTCGTCCGGGGTGCGGAAGTAAGCGCACGAATAAACCATCCGCCGGTCCAGCCAGAGCTGATAGAACTTGTTCCCGACGTCGTAATGAAATTGAACGGCGGCCGCGTCGCGTACTGGAGCATGCCTCGGACCGAGCTTGCGTGCGCGCTCAGGAAATCGGGCGTCGGCGAGATCGTCATCGGCCTTCCCGGGAAGCCGCATTACCAGACCGACGAGGCGCGCGATTTTTATCGGCGAGTGCAGGCGGTCGCCAATCATGTCCGGAATGTTCGCCGCTGCTTCCATGCTGCCTTCTATCTCGACATCGCCGCTCAGGTACGATTCGGCAATCGCCAGCTCGTTCGGCGGAAGTAGCATTCTCCGCAGCGCGGCCGGCCGATTAAGCACCATGGTGAATGGCGGGCGCGGATTGTTGCCGTGATCGACCGAGCCATCCCAGAATTTCAAATCAAACGAGCGTTCCTCGGGCTGGCCGAAGATCGCGGCCAGCACATCGCGGCATCGCGTGAGCGCGCCTTCATAGGAGCGCGATTCGGAATTCGCGAGCTCCGCGGGAACCGTCGACATGATCATCAATCCGAGCTGGTGCAGCAACTAGTTCTTCCCTCCTGAACGTGGTACCGGAGTTGGTGTGTCCACCAATCTCCACATGTACCATGATCCGACGGTTCTGTAAGGTGCCCACTTGGCGCCAATCTTCTTGACTCTGTCCGGCGTTGGCAGCTTCCGCAAACGATACGCACGCTGAATGCCTTTCTGCACGCCGAGGTCAAGATCGGGCAGAATATCCGGCCTGCCGAGTCGAAACATGAGGAACATCTGGGCGGTCCATCTGCCGATGCCTTTTACCTGAGTGAGTGCGGTGATTACCTCCTCGTCGGTCAGCTCGTGCAGCGTCTCTATAGAGAGCTCACCTGAAGTGACTCGCGCGCCAAGATCCTTGAGATATGCAGACTTCTGCCTGGACAGTCCGACAGCGCGCAGTTTTTCGTCGGATGTGATGGCCAGCTCCGACGGAAGCGGCGCGCGGCCACCGTACAATCCCTGAAAGCGGCCGTGAATCGTACCGGCAGCTTTGCCGGACAGCTGCTGAAAGACGATGGAGCGGCAGACGGCGTCGAAATGTGTGCCGGTGCTGGCCTCCCAACCTTTATATGCACCGAGCTTGTCGATCACCTGACCAAGAACCGGGTCGACCTTTTTCAGATGCGCTACAGCTTTCCGACCGAAGGAGCTAGAACCAGCAGATTTCATTCTTGCCTGTGAGCGGTAGTGGCTCGCGATTCAAGCGGAGCTCGATCAGAGTCGTAGTGAACGGATAAAAGAATTTTATCCCGGTATCCGCCGGTAGGGAGGATATGTTGAGCGTGGCGTCCCACTTCGGCTCACGATTGAGCGCTGGTGCGTCGGGTAGTTTCTCGCTGCCGTAACCCTGGTACCCAACCAGCGACGAGCCCGATGATGCGATGACACGCACCCAGAGGTTGGGCAGCTTCTTGTAATCGAGGTCCGCCAGCTTCACATGAAAGCAGCGTAAGCTCGGGTCGCCTTTGTAGGTGTGCACATCGAGGTCGAACTGATGGATGCCGGTGTCTCCCGGCGCGCCGGTGCCGCGTCTGAAAAGCTGGATGTTGTAATCCGTGATTGGATCGCCCCGCTCATCGAGCGCGCGCACCACGAATTGCTGCCACTCGTCGATCTTCGCGCGCGCCTTCTGGCTTCGCCTGGTCGCATCGTCGATCCACTTGGTGAAGGTCGGCTCGCTCGACACCTGAAGCGCGGTGTCCACCAGATCGACGAGATCATCGCCCGGATCAGTCAGTATTGTCCCGTGGTTTTTGCCGTCGATCGAGATGAGCGGAATGTCGACGTTCTTCCAGTCGGCCACCGAGATGCGATTCTGGGATCCTTCTCGGGCGGGATTACGCGTGAGATCGAGAATGATTTTCCGTGTATTGAGCGGACACCCGGACCATCTGACGGTGCCGTCGCTGCCCGGCTCGTCCATTAACTGGCGCAGACCACCGTAGCCCTGATTGCCACAGAACACGAATACGTAAGGCGTGCGCCGGGTCGGGCCGTAGAACGTTTCGTCGGCGAGCAGATCTAGATGGGCGAGGTCCCAGGTGAAACGGCTCCCAAGCTCGAGCCCATCGAGAATTCTGTCACCCGCTTCGAGGAAATCCGGACCGACCTGTCGATTTCCTTTGAACAATGCGCCCAGCCAGCTGCGTCCTTTGTGGGCGAGCGGCGATCCGAATGTGGCCGGGGCCAAGCCAATGAGATGCTTGAGGCGATCGCGTCGTCCGTCGTATGCGGTGAGCCAGGCACGGATCACAAGCATGCCGGTCGAGTGCACGATGGCATCGAAGGGCTCGTCATCGCTGAGCCCCGCCCTTATCCGCAAGGCGCGGTCGAAACCTTCAGCGATGTCCTTGATGCTCACTTCGTTGGTGAGCGACCGGTAGGTGCAGGCGTGGATCATGGCGACGTCGTAACCGCGCTCCTCGAGAATGCTTTGCCACATTCTGAACGACGAGCCTTCGTCGGAATATCCGTGGACGAGAACCAGCGGATTGCGCGCCATTGGCGCAAATATATTGTGCGTCCGATGCGTCGGCGGGCATCCGAAGCCGCTCTATATTTCTGCCGATGCGCCCACAGCCTTCAGAGACACCCGTACCTCCGGTGAAGGACATGTCGCCAGCGGAGTTCCGGAAGTACGGCTACGCCGTAATCGACTGGATCGCTGACTACCTCGGGGCGCCTGAGAAGTATCCCGTGCTTCCCGCAGTCCGGCCTGGCGAGATGCGCTCGGCGTTACCACAGTCTCCGCCCGACGCTGCGGAGCCGATGGAGCAGATCCTCGCCGATTTTCAGAAGATCATACTACCCGCCAATACCCA
Organism: Gemmatimonadaceae bacterium; assembly: GCA_045803585.1. Lineage (GTDB taxonomy): Bacteria > Gemmatimonadota > Gemmatimonadetes > Gemmatimonadales > Gemmatimonadaceae > UBA4720. The sequence continues at coordinate 60,215 of JBJMOT010000146.1, read as the reverse complement.
CTGGAATCATCCTGATTTCATGGCGTATTTCGCGAACTCGGCGACCGGTGCGGGTGTTCTCGGTGAGACCCTGGCGGCCGCGCTCAACGTCAACGCGATGCTATGGCGAACCAGCCCCGCCGCCACAGAGCTGGAGCAGCTGACGATGGATTGGCTGCGACAAATGATCGGTCTCCCACCGGATTTTTTTGGCGTGATCGGCGACACCGCGTCATCGAACACGCTCTACGCGCTCGCCGCGGCGCGTGAGCTCCATCCCGAGCTCCGCATGCGCGAGGAAGGAATGTCGGGCCGCGCGGACTTGCCCAAGCTCGTCGTGTACTGCTCCGAGGAAGCGCACTCGAGCGTCGACAAAGCTGTGATGACACTCGGCCTTGGACTCGAATCGCTGCACAAGATTTCCACCGATACCGCTCTGCGGATGGACTCGCAGGCTTTGAGCGGCGCGGTGGCGAATGATCTGCGCGCCGGACGCATACCGCTGGCGGTCGTCGCCACCGTGGGAACGACTTCGACGACGGCGATCGACCCCGTGCCCGCGATCGCCGCCATCTGTGCGCGTCAACAGATGTGGCTGCACGTCGATGCATCCTACGGCGGCATCGCTTCGATCCTTCCGGAGATGCGCTGGATTCTGGACGGATGCGAGCGCGCAGATTCCCTGGTTGTTAATCCCCACAAGTGGCTGTTCACGCCGATGGATTGCTCGGCGTTGTACACACGACGTCCGGATCTCCTCAGGCGCGCATTCCGTCACATACCGGACTATCTGGTGGTGAGCGAAGGCGAGGGCGTCACTAACCTCATGGATTACGGAGTATCGCTGGGACGCCGGTTCCGCGCTCTCAAGCTGTGGTTCGTGATCCGTAGCTTCGGTGTCGACGGCCTGCGCGCCCTGGTTGGTGAGCACATCCGCATCGCGCGTCTGGTCGCCGACGAAATCGATTCCGACCCTGAGCTGGAGCGAATGGCGGAAGTGCACTTCTCGACGGTCGTATTTCGCCATCGACCGGCCGGGTCGAGCGGCCGGGATCTCGACGAGCACAACGCCGCTCTCCTGCAGCGACTGCTCACCAATCGCGAGGTTTATCTCTCGCATACCCGGGTGCGCGGGGCTTACGCGCTGCGAATGGCCATCGGGAACATTCACACCGCCGAGTCACACGCGCGGCGGGCTCTTGACCTCGTAAAAGAGGCGGGAACGGCGGTGGCTTAGAACGCCTTGCAGGAACGAAGAATGCTGGTCGGTATATTATCTGGGCGTAAGTTTTTACCCACCCGAATTGGCTCACCCCTCTCCCCTTTTGACAGCTCACGGAGTTCCTTGATGAAAGCAATCCTGAACAGAATTGCGGCCGCGTTTTCAATCGGCTTCGCCTTCGCGTCGCCCCTCGCGGCGCAGAACGCAGCGGCGTCCTGCGATCCTACCGCGAACACCAGAGGCGACATCGCCAAGGCGCAATTCTCGATGACCCGCGCCATTTCCGCTTCCGAAAAGGGAAACCCGACGCGCGACTTGCAGGAAGCACTCAAACTCGTCGACAACGGGACCGACAATCCCTCTGCGCGCAATTACCTGCGCGGCGAGGCTTACATCATTTACCTGATGCAGCCCACCGCTCAACCTGTCGTCCAGCGCGGCACGCTCGGATTGACCACCAACCCCACTGCCAACATCGATCTTTACATGGCGGCAGACTCCGCGTTTACGGCGGTCGAGAAGGCCATGCCCGAATGCGCAGCGGTGATTCAGCAGTGGCGGGAGCAGAAGCCGTGGCTCAACGCGCTCAACGGCGCCATCAATGCGCTCAACGCCGGTCAGCTCGACTCCGCTGAGATGCTTGCGAAGCGGTCGTTGCTTCTGGATCGCAAGGCGCCTTACGCGTATTCCGTACTCGGCTCGATAGCGCACAACCGGAAGGACTACACTGCCGCCAACGGTTACTGGAAGCAGACCCTGGAGGCGGCGGGAACGGATACGTCGTACGCCGACGTTCGGTCGAAGACGATGTACGAGATGGCTGCCGCTTCAGCCGACAAGGCGGACGCCGCGACGGGTGCGGCGAAGCGAGCCGCCGCCAAGGAAGCAATCAAGCCGTGGCAGGACTACATAGCCGTGGCGAGCAACGACCTTCTGCTTGCCGACGCGATCGATAACGCTTCACGCATGTACTACGATGCGGGCGACAGCGCATCAGTCTCGAGCATCTACGCTCCGATGCTGGCGAATCCTTCGAAGTACGGCGAGCTGTCACTCGTTCACGCCGGAGTAGTTGCGACGCGTAACGGTCATCAGGCCGATGCCAGTAAGCTCTTTGACGCGGCTCTGGCGCAGAATCCGTATTCACGCGATGCAATCAACAACCTCGCTGCCACCTATATCCAGAACAATGAGTTCAGCAAGGCGTTTCCTCTGATCGACAAGCTGGTGGCGATCGATCCGAGTAATCCTGATAACCCGCTCCTCTACGCCTTCGCTTATCAGGGCTTGTACAAGGGCACCAAGGACAAGAAGCTGCAAAAGATCTACACCGACTCCCTGGTTTACTTCAACAACAAGTCCGAGAATGCGCCGGTGAAGCTGACCGTCAACGAGTTCACACGACGGGCGGATGCAACAAGTCTGGTCGGCACCATCGAGAATCGCAGCGCTACTTCCAAGACCTACAACCTGAGCGTCGATCTTGTCGACAAGTCCGGCGCTGTGGTCGACACCCAGACGGCGACGGTCGGACCTGTAGCAGCGAAATCCAAGGGGACATTCAAGATCAGCTCGCCGAAGGGCGGAGTGTACGGGTACAAGTACAAACCGCTGACGTAAGGCGCGATAAAGCGGGAAGTTGCAACTGCCCGAAGCAGTCGGTTTACGAGCCGACTGCTTCGGGCAGAATTGTTTTCCGGACCCTCCGCGCGCGGTGGCTCAGCGTGGGAAACCACCAGTTCGCCTGGCCGAGCAGGCCCATCAACGTCGGGACGAGCACTACCCGAATCAGGGTCGCATCAAGAGCAACCGCGAATGCCAGTCCAAGGCCGAACTCGCGAGTAGCGGTAAGGCGCGTGAAACCGAAGGATCCGAACAGAACCACCATGATGAGTGCCGCGCTGGTGATCAGCCCGCCAGTCTGACTGAGGCCGTTCACAACCGAGGTCTGGTTGTCGCCGGTGCGCTCGTATTCTTCTTTTATCCGGCCGAGAAGAAAGACTTCGTAGTCCATCGACAGACCGAAAAGGATCGTGAAGAGCATAAGCACAATGAACGAGTTGAGGCCTCCAGGCGGAGTCAGGCCGATAAGGCGCGCACCCCTGCCATCCTGGAAGACGTACACCAGGAAACCGTAGGCTGCGAGCACTGAAAGCAGGTTCATCGTAATCGCCTTGATGGGGACCACGATGGAGCGGAACGCGAGCATCAGGGCGACGAAAGTGATCCCCAGTACGACGGGGATCACGCGCTTGAGACTTCCCATCAGCTCCGCATCGAAGTCTAGGATGCTGGCACTGAAACCACCGATCTGGACATCGAGACCGGAATTTCGCGCAGCCTGCCAGGTGTCGGCGCGCAGCTGGCGCACGAGTGCCATCACCTCGTTGGATTCGGGTGCCGAGCGCGGCACGATGAAGATGAGAGCCGAACGTCCATCCTGGCTGATAACCGATTGGACCAGGTGCGCACGGGGATCGGACGCCATGCGCGAATAGATTGCCGTCAACGCCAGCTTACGCTGTTCCGTCACCACCGCCGTATTGTCACGGCTCTTCACCAGAATTGCGATTGGACCCATCCACCCCGTCGCGAAGTCGCGTTCCAGATCCTCATAGCCCTGGCGCGCTTCCATGGACGACGACAGATCGTGTGCACCCATATTCCACGTTTTGAGACGCAAAGTTGGCGCGATCAGCGCTGCGAGAATGACGATGGCCGGAACGAGGTAGAACCACGGTCTCGACATTGTCTGTCGTGCCCACCTGCCCCACAGTCCACCGCCAGGTTTTGTCTGCTGCGACAATTGCCGTGGCCAGTTCAACTTCTTCTCGCCGATCACGACCAGTAGCGACGGAAGGAGCGTGAGCGTCATCAACACCGAGGTCGCCACGACAGCGACCCCGCCGAGTGCGAGTGTGTGCAGGAATCGGATGTTGACCAGGAAGAGCGCGAGGAACCCGGTGCAAACGGCGAAGCCGGATACCAGCACGACGTGCCCCGCGCGATCCGCCGCCGTTTCCACCGCTGCAGTGAAGGTGGCGCCGCTCTTCAGCTCCTCTCGACACCTGCTAACAAGAAACAGCGCGTAATCGACCCCAATACCGAGGCCCACCATTGTCACAGCGTTTTGCGCGAAGACGCTCACTGGCATTACCCGCGAAAGCCCGAACAGCGCTGCCAGTGTGGTTACGATTGTCCCCACCGCGAGGATCAGTGGCAAACCAGCCGCGATGGGTGCACCGAAGACCAGAAGCAGCACCACCAGTGTGAGCGGAAGCCCTATCCGCTCCGCCCGCATCAGATCATCCGAGGCGTTCACGTCCAGGTCGTGAAACAGCGAGACCATTCCCGTCACTTTGACGGCGAATGCGGGATCCACCCCACTCGCTCGCACGACGTCGCGAATCTTCTCTGCCGATGATTCGGCCTCAAAGAACGTCCCGGCGCGGGGGCGCACCAGTAGCAGCGCCGAATGTCCATCCCGTCCGAGCAGGCTTTGGTCGCGGGTATTCCAGTAGTGACGGACGCCGGTCAATCCAGCTGAATCCAGAGCGTGCTCCAGGCGCACCGCGGCGGCAGCAAACCGCGCATCGCTCGCGGCAACGCCCGACGTAAGTACGACCGGAAACACGAACGACGATCCTTCTCCAAATGCAGCGTTCAACTGACGCGATACGACTTCCGAAGGACTGCCTGGCACTGCGTCCGTGCTCCCACGGAGCGCTCCCGCCAATCGCGATGCGAATGGCGCAGCCGCTGCCAGAACCAGAATCCACAGACCGATGATCAGCTTCGGCCGACGGACGGCAAATCGAATGAGTGCGCGCATATGTGGCTCCGGTTTCAGGCGGCGGGCAGCAAACGCGCCTGCTTGATCTTTCCGACATCCGCCGCGAACGGACCCTCGCCGAGCCGATGCAGCTGGATCTCTGGTATGAGCGTGTCAGGATACTCGTGCCACGCCTCGCGGAAATCGGCATTCAGCTCGATCAGCTTCGGCACGATCGACTCGGAAAAGCGTCGCGCGAGATCTGCGTCGGGTTGCCTGGACACCTCGAACAGGAAACGCGGGCGAACATCGCCGTTAGGACTCTCCGCCACGGAAAGGCAGAACGAATTGGTCATTTCGGCGAGAGCTGTATCCTGATACAGACATTGTTCGATGTCTTCCGGATAGATGTTGGCGCCCATTACGCTGATCGTGTAGTCGCGGCGGCCAAAGATCCAGAGGAACGGCAGTCGCACGTTGCCGTCGCCGCTGATGCGTCTGAGGCGCTCCATGTCAATGCCAACCGACGCCAGTCGCTCGGCCATCTCGTCGCTGGTGACGACTCCGCCGACATCGTGCACGTTGTAACGAATTCGAGGCGAAAGAAGCGAGCTTCGCGAGATCGTGAAGATGACTTCATTGTGCTCGTTCACTTCCACGTGATGCATTATCGGGTTGTACTGGAACAGCATCGGCAGCCGCGAATCGGCTCCGAACAACGCCAGCTTCACATCCTCGCGCTCGCGCGCGAGTCTTCTGATCGCAACCGAGATCGGCGTCTCACCGGCGATTCCGATCTCGAGGTCGGTGGCCCCGTATCCGCTGTACACTTTGCTGAAGCGTCGCAGCAGATAGTCACGGAGTCCCTCCGACATCCCTTCGCCGCCAGCAAGCCCATACAGCTTATACTGCTCGAACGGAAAGCCCTCTTCGTCGGCAACGTCGATGAGGTGTTTCAGGAACGGCGGGTAGCCCGTGATCAGATAGGTGTACTCCGGGCCGAAGAAGCGCAGGGTGTGAAGAATCTTCGCTATGTCGGGACCTGTGTTCTTGACGATCCCGTTCTTTTGCAGCGAGAGTCCCATGTTGATCCCGGTAGCCCACGCTCCCATGCTGAAACCATTGATCGTGATCCATTTTTCACGGCCATAACAATAGGTCGCGAAATAGCTCACGAACGTGTGGCTCTCGTGACGTTCTCTCTCGCTGCGCACCCAGTTATAAGGCGTGCCGGTAGATCCAGACGACTCATCGATCGTGGTTCGTCCATTGAAAAAAGTGCCGTCGACGCAGCGGTCGCCCGTCGGGTAGGGCCTGATGTAGGAATCCTTGTCGGTTTCCGGTACCGCGCCGCTGTTTTTCGAATCCAGGAAGCGTCCGTACGCAGGCACCTTCCGTAACGCCCGGTAATACGCCTTGCGTGCCTTCACCCGCGACGCCCAGGCGAGGTAGGAAGGCGGCAAAATCCGGAACATGGCCAGGAACGTCGCATACTTCACGCATGACACTTTGAGTATCCAGTCGCAGGGTATCTGTAGTGCGAATTCCAGACGCTCGCGAATTGTCGGCTGTTTACGTTGGTCGAGATTCATAGAGCTCTCCAGTCTGGCGATTTTGGGCTTGCGGGCCCCAGGAATCGCTCAAGAGTCGCTCTTATCGCATCTGCGCCCTATCCGTCAAATGACGTAGGATACGCGGCGTAATTGCGGAGAAGGCTCCGGTCAGGAGCTGCGGGGCAGCATCAAAGGGTCAGCCTCGACGATTGCGCCGAGGATCCAGAACTGTTTGCCATCGAACCAGAAAATCGCGACCTGCTCGAGGTCGCGCGCCAGCTCGATCGCTTCTTTCTGATCCATGATCACTGCAACACTGCACTCGCAGTGGGCGCCATCCGGAGAGCACGCGTCGACGTCAACGAATCGGTATCCGAGTTTGGAGAGTCGCGCATCGAGATCCCGCTTTCGTTTCGCGTTCGCTTCCGCGGAAAGGTCCTGGCCGCGCGGATCGAATGCGGTGAGAACCGCGAACCCCTCGCCAAAACCCGACGCGCGCAGACGAGACAGTTCCTCCTCCTTCGGGCTTTTGCGCAGATCGATCTCCAGCGCGGGATCGAACGAGAAGCGTAGAATTGTCTCTGGATAAAGTGGCCAATCCGGGTCGTGTTGATCGGGACTCGAACGCATATCTACTGGTACACTCCTTGACCTCTAGCCCGCTGTGAAATCCACTCAGATCTGGCCAGATCTGCTGTACATCGTGCGCCACGGCGAGTCGGCGGGCAATGTCGCACGCGAAGCCGCCATCGAAGCCGGCGAGCGCATCATCGACATCGACATCCGTGACGTCGACGTGCCTCTCTCCCAACTTGGCGAGCGCCAGGCAACCGCGCTCGGCCGATGGTTCGGAGCCCTCTCCGAAGAAGAGAGACCGAACATCGTGCTCACTTCTCCTTACCTTCGCGCCCGACACACCGCTGGACTCATCGTCAAGACCGCCGGCATGCGCGAAGATTCCTACTCCCTCATCGTCGACGAGCGATTCCGCGAAAAGGAGTTTGGCATCCTCGACCGCCTCACCGCCGTGGGCGTCAAAGAACAATTCCCGGACCAGGCGGAATTCCGACGACTGCTCGGCAAATTCTACCACCGCCCACCGGGCGGCGAGAGTTGGTGCGATGTGATCCTGCGACTGCGGAGCGCCACCGAGATGATCTCGCGCGAGTACTGCGGCCAGCGTGTCCTGATCGTCTGCCACGCCGTCGTGGTTCTCTGCATGCGCTACATCCTCGAACACCTCACAGAGTCGGAGCTCCTCGCCGTCGACAAGAAAGCGGAAATCGCGAACTGCTCTGTCACTTCCTACGAGCACGACGAGGGGCTCGGGCCGCGCGGCAACCTGCGTCTCAAACTGTTCAACTTCGTGGCGCCCCTCGAGGAAGCCGGTGCGCCGGTGACATCAAGGCCGGACGTGAAAGTTGGCGCGCGCTAGCAAGCGTCCAATCGTGGTAACAGCTTCACTTCTTCGCCGGTGGCAGATCCCCAAACCCGGCGGATCTGCTGACAAGTTCGATCGCGGCGTCGCGTTGGTTATCGGCGGCGCCACCGAGATTCCTGGCGCGCCGCTGCTGGCAGGGGTTGCCGCACTTCGTGCCGGTGTCGGCAAGATCCAGCTTGCCGCGCCTCACAGCGCGGTCATAGCCCTTGGCGTTGCGTTGCCCGAAGCTCGCGTGTTCCCGCTGCCGGAATCGGGAAGTGGATTTCTCGACCGAAAGTGCGGTGGTCGCGCCGCGGACTGCTCCAGGGATGCCGACGCGATTCTCATCGGCCCGGGAATGCTCAACGAAGACGCCGTGCGCGGCTTCATGGACGAGTTCCTCCGCCGCGTCACCGACCAGCCGCTCGTAATCGACGCAGTAGCGCTCGCCGCCCTCCGCGCCGGACGCTACAAGTTCACCGACGAGACTCGGGTCGTGCTCACACCCAACGTCGGCGAGATGGCAAAGATCACCGGCGAGAAAAAGGAAACGATCGAGGCTGATCCGGATGGTTTCGCCGTCAGCGTCGCCAAAGATCTGAATGCGGTGGTCGTGCTCAAAGGATCCGAGACTTTCATTGCTGCGCCTTACGGCGAAGTCTTCCGGTATGACGAAGGTGACGTCGGATTGGCCACCTCCGGCTCCGGCGACGTCCTCGCCGGAGCATTGGTCGGACTTCTTGCGCGTGGCGCTACGCTCGATCAGGCCGCTGCATGGGCGGTGTACCTGCACGGCGCGGCGGGCAATCGTCTCAAACGGCGCATCGGCACGATCGGATTTCTCGCACGCGAGTTGTGTGACGAGATCGCGCCGGTGATGAGCTCGCTCACCGGAGGGAGAGCCAGCTAGATGTGAAGCGCCGGGATCGAAGCGGTAGGTGTCGTCGGCGTATCGCGGCGCCGTACGGCTTCACCAGCCGGCGCTTTCATCGGCAGCGTCAGAAGAAAGGTGCTCCCTGCTCCGATTCTGCTCGCCACTGAGACATCTCCGCCGAGCAAACGGGCAAGCCTTCGCGTAACGCTCAGCCCCAGGCCCGTTCCGCCGGTTCGTCTCGTTGCCGTCTGCTCGGCCTGCCAGAACGGTTGGAATACGTCCTCGATATTCTCGGCGGGAATTCCCACGCCAGTGTCGGCGATGCGCACTTCGAGGGATCCGTTGGAGACTCCACAGCTGACGCGAACCTCACCCTTCTCGGTGAACTTGATCCCATTGGAGAGCAGATTCACCAGCATTTGCCGGAGCTTGGTGCCGTCGGTCTGAATCGCCTGGTCCTCTTCGAGCAGCTCGACGATGAAGTGCACGTCTTTCGCCGAGGCCATCGGCTCGACCAGCGCGGCCGCATCGCTGAGTGTGTGATTGACTGACATCGATTCCCACCTGATCCGCTCGCGACCGACATCGACGCGCGCAAAAGTAAGAATCTCATCGATCAGGCCAAGGAGGTGCCGAGCGCTGGCGTTGATCCTTCCAAGCTGTTGGCGCTGGAGCTCCGTCACGGGGCCGGTGATACCGTCGGAGAGGAGCTCTTCGTAGCCCATGATGGCGGTGAGCGGAGTCCGCAGCTCGTGCGACATGACCGCCAGGAAATCAGTCTTGGTGTTGTTGGCTTTTTCTGCTTCCGCGCGGGCCGTCTCTGCTTCGCTCCGCAGTCGTTCGGCGTTGGCCCGGGCCTGCTGCTCCAGCGCCAGGAGATCGACGCGCTCTTTGTCGGTGTCGCGGAGCACGCGCGCTGACCACAGTACGAGGCCGACGAAGGTCAATATCGTAGCCACCGCAAATAAGGATATTCCGAATTCGGATTCGTAGACCCCCGCCGATTCACCCAGCATCCGTATGACTCCGAGGATGATCGGCGCCAACAAAGCAGCGGGGAGCAAGCGGCGCGTGAGAACGCCTGCCGCGCCCTCGTCCATCAGCAGCGAAGCGACGCCGCGATCCGTGACGGCGACGACAGCTCCGATTCCGAGAATCAACATACCGACCGCAGTCGTGACCGCCATCCCGGACGACTGCGAAATCCCGTACATGCCCTTCACACCGAATATGTAGCCAAGCAGCGCGACCAGGCTGATGAAGAGCGCCGGCGCAGCGAACATTTGCGCGCGCAAGTCGTGCTTTCTCTGATCGTGAGGAATTGCCAGCAACGCCAGCGCGTAAAGGAGGAACCCACCGGCGGTATTGACGGCGATGCGACCGGGCGGATCGATGGAGACGGCTCTGATCCTGTCACCGAAAAGGAGCAGATCGAATCCTGATTGACCTCCGCGCAAATATTCATAGAGCGTAAGGACGGAGATCGTTGCTACCAGAGCAGCCAGGCTCTGCTGAATCGCTTCGGTTGTCGCCGTGCGACGCGGCCTCACCGCCATCGTGAGAGAGCCGCCGGCGAGGACGAAGCAGAGCGCGGTGAGCGGCAACATTGGATAGCCGCCAGCCCGTAAGGTGGTGACGAATGGAACCTCGAGCGCCCAACCGGCAAGCACCAACGCGCCGAGAACGGCTACGGCGCTGCCTGCTATGATGGGTACGCGCTCGAAGAAGCCGATCAACGGGCCGTGACGGCCCGGTTGGCTGAGGGCAACCGTGTTTGAGTTGGCCATGTTGCTATCGAACGAAAAACCTATCCGCGGAATGAGACCAGTGCAATTCTACCAGGGGATCGCTTTGCGATCGCGAAAAAATCCGCCGCTCGGTCCGCTCTCGGATAGCGTTGCCAGCCACACCACTGACTCTGCTCCCTTCTGCACCGTGCGACTCGCCCCGCGACCGCCCATGGCAGTCTGTACCCATCCAGGGTCAACCGAGTTCACCAGTATCCCCATTCCTTCCGACTCTGCCGCCAGAACTCTGGTCACAACATTTATCCCGGCCTTCGACAAACGGTAGGCGACGTACCCAGCTCCCATTTCGCTGAGGGAGCCCATGCTGCTGGACAGGTTCACTATTCTCCCATAACGCCTGCTTTTCATTATCGGGACAGCGAGTCGCGAAAGCAGTAGCGGACCGTAAACGTTGGTCTGCATGGTGTCGCGTACGATCTCGAGCTCCTCTCCCGGGTCCGCATCGCCTTCCTCCACCATGATTCCGGCGTTGTTGACGAGCACGTCGAGCCTGCCGAGCTCTTTCCGCACCCAGTTCATGCACTCACGGATGCTTTGTCCGCTGGCAACATCGAGCTGCCTCGCCGCGACGGAGAGGCCGGATGCAATGAGCTCGTCTGCCGCTGCGACGCCTTTCGCCAGGTCGCGCGAGCCTAGTACCACTCTTATGCCGAGGTGCGCCAATTGGCGGCAGACCTCCAGCCCAATTCCACGATTACCGCCCGTCACCAGCGCGATTTTCTGTTCAGCCATTTTTTTTAGTTGGATTTGCCAGGCCGAAGGTTAGTCGGGATGACGGGGATTGTCGTCAGTGGGCGCGGGAATTTTTCGGTGGCAGCGAATGAATGTAGAGCCACATCGCCTGGATCTCCTCGTCGGTCAGAAAACGAGTATACGGCCACGGCATCACGGCGCTGATCATTCTCCCGTCGGGACGAATGCCAGTTGTCAGCACCTTATGGAAGTCCGCTTCGGTCCATTTGCCGATTGCCGCCGGCGTGATGTTCGCGCTCAACAGATCCTTGGCGATGGGAACGCCCCCCGACAGATCCTGCACATGACAGCTTCGGCAGGCGCCCGCGGCGACGAGGTACTCGCCGTACTCGCGCGTCGGACCGGCCGCAACCTTTGCGGGACGCGGCCCGCCATGCGGGATTCGCTCGGCGGGAATGAGTGGAAAATTGGTCATGAGAGAAAGAGCACGCGCGACAGGCCCGATCCTGGTTGTCGGAAGCACCGCCTCGACTGCCGGCAGTGTCTTCAGGTAGGCGATAGAATTCGCGAGGTCCTCATCGTTGATGTAGTAGTATGAGTCCGTCGGCATGAACAGCATCGGCCGTCCATCTTTCTTGATTCCGTGCCTGATCGCGCGCACGTAGTCGGCATCGGTGAACGAAGCGCCGATGCCACCGCTACCACGGGTGAGATTCGCGGAATAAACTCTGCCTATAGGAACATCGTCGGTGATGACTTTCCCCGCGTAGTCGTCGCCGTGGCAGGTGGCGCATTTTCCAATCGCCTGCACGAAATGCTGACCCTTTGCGACCGAGATGGAGTCGGTTGGTATCGCGAGCGGCGGCTCCCTGACGGTGTAGACCTTGTTCATACGCCTGGTGCTGAGCGCGTAGACGACAACGATCCCGATCAATAGAAGGCCGATCAGCGCTACCAATCCACGTCCCACCCATTTTGTTACGCGATTCATCCACCGCTCCGTAAGTGCGTGTTGGGATTGAAGATCGGTAACTCGGCCGCCGCCACGCGGTATAACGTAGGGACGCCGGCTCGGCTGGCAAGTTTATAAGACGGCAGTATCATTGCAGGGATCGGCACTTCGCGACTCCCTTCCATGACTGTGTCCCGAATCACATCGAGCGTGACCTACTCTGCCGCCCCATCAAAGCAGGAGATCGCGAGTCTTCTGACCGAGGCGCGCGAAAGGACTCTGCTGCTGGTCTCGCCTCTTAGCGACGAGGACCTGCACCGGCAGCACGATCCTTTGATGAGCCCGATCATCTGGGATGTGGGACACATCGCGCATTTTGAGGAGCTTTGGCTTACCCAAAACCTCGATGGACCGATCGAGTTCTCGGAGATGCCGGGGATGTACAACCCGTTTGAGCATCCGCGCGCCACTCGCGCGTCATTGGCGTTGCCGACGCTCGCGGAGATGACGAAGCGCCTGGAAGAGATCAGGTCGCGAGTGCTCGAACGACTGGAGACCGTCGAGTTCGACGAGCGCAATCCACTTTTGCGCGACGCATACGTGTACCACATGGTGCTTCAGCACGAGTACCAGCACAACGAGACCATCCTGCAAACGCTGCAGCTGAAGAAGGGCGAGCTTTACAGGGCGCCGCGTGCCCGGACTTTCGCGGCACGCGAGGCGCCCAGAGAGGAGATGGTTTCCTTCGACGGCAGCAGGATCACCATCGGTACCGACGAAAGAAGTGCTGCGTACGACAATGAGCGACCACGACACCAGATCGAGTTGAGTCCATTTCTCATCGATCGTGATCCGGTCACCAATGGGCGCTATCTCGAATTCATGAACGACAAAGGCTACGAGCGGACAGCGCTTTGGTCGGAGTCCGGCCGGCGATGGGTGAGTGAGACTGGAGCCAACGCGCCAAAGTACTGGACTCGCGATGGCGATCGCTGGATTACCCGCAGCATGGACGTGGAGAGAGAAGTCGATGCGGCGCGGCCAGTGTGCCACGTCTGCTATTACGAAGCAGAGGCCTTTGCCAAGTGGGCGGGCAAGCGGTTGCCGACTGAATACGAGTGGGAGGCAGCCGCATCCTGGGACGCCGCGTCAGGGCGTTCGCGCGAATACCCGTGGGGGGATTCCGCCGCGACGGGCGACATCGCCAACATCGATCAACTGGCATTCGATACAGCTCCAGTTGGCACCTGTGAGAAAAACGTTTCGCCAACCGGTTGTCGCGGAATGATCGGCGATGTCTGGGAGTGGACGTCGAGCGACTTTGACGGTTATCCGGGATTTCAGAGCTTTCCTTACAAGGAATACTCGGAGGAGTTTTTCGGTTCGGACTACAAAGTTCTGCGTGGCGGATCATGGGCGACTCGCCCCGGCGCGATCCGGAACACTTTCCGGAATTGGGACTATCCGATCAGGCGTCAGATCTTCAGCGGCTTCCGCTGTGCCCGCGATACGTGAAGAGCGGAAACCAGTCCGGCCTCGACGGCACAACACCTCCTTACACCGTACGTCGGTCCAGACAGCAGATGATCAGCGACGTCCGGCAGGGACTGAACGCGGGGCCGAAGCAGCTCTCGCCAAAATATTTCTACGATGAGCGTGGCTCGGAGCTCTTCGAGGAGATAACAGAGCTGCCCGAGTACTATCTCACCCGATCGGAGAAGTTGCTTCTCGAGCAGCGCATCTCCGAAATCGTGACCGCTGTTCGTCCTTGCTCCCTCGTCGAGCTCGGCGCGGGCAGCGCCACCAAGACACGCATTATCCTCGACGAGATGCGTCGCAGCGGATGCTCGGAGTGCTATGTCCCGGTGGACGTCAGCAAGGATTTTCTGGAGGCGACGGCGATCCAGTTACGCACCGATTACCCGGACATACAGATCATTCCCGTTGTTTCGGACATCACCGAGCCTTTTGCCATCCCGGCGATTGCTGCTCCGACGCTGGTCGCATTCCTCGGCAGCACCATCGGAAATTTCCCGCGCGAGCAGGCTGTGCGGCTTCTCTCCCATATTGCTGGCGAGATGGGACCGACTGATCGGTTTCTGCTCGGCGCCGATCTGATCAAGGACCCAGCCGTAATAGATCGCGCTTACAACGATTCGAGCGGAGTGACTGCGGCGTTCAATCTGAACATTCTCGAACGCCTGAATCGCGAGCTCGGCGCCGATTTCCCGATCGCAGACTACGAGCACCGCGCATTCTATAGTAGTGAGCAGCACCGCGTCGAAATGCACCTCATCGCCCGCCGCGCACATAAAGTGGAAATCCCGGAAGTGGGTGAAGTCTCTCTGGAGAAAGGGGAGAGCATCCGCACGGAGCTGAGCTACAAGTACGATCGGTCGATCCTGGAGGACATCCTTGCCGCCTCCGGCCTCTCGATAGAGAAATGGATGCCGGCCAACGACGGCTCCTTTGCGCTGGCATTGGCCCGCGCCGAACACTAAGCCAGCGTTGTGAGTCTTCGCGAAGAGCAGCTGCTGGACGATGTTCGTCAGCGCCTGTTTGCCGCGTCCGAGTCTACCGCTCCGCACGCAGTCGGGCTTGAGCTGGAGCTCATCCCCATCGTTCAGTCCACACGAAAACCGGCGCTCGCATTTCGCACTGAGAATCCATCGACGGTCGACGTCTTGACTCGGCTCGGCGCACAGCATGGCTGGAGGGAGCAGCCGTCGGAGGAAGATCCGTCCTCATGGCAGCTTGCCGACGGCGCCCGCATAACGTTTGAGCCCGGCGGTCAGCTGGAGATCAGCAGCACTCCACATGCGACTGCTTCTTCGGTGATTGAATCGACCCGCACGATCGCTGAGTTACTGCGCGATGCCATGGCAAAGGAAGGAATCGAGCTGATCGCCGCGGGGGTCGACCCCTACAACGACATTGGAGTGGTGCCACTGCAGCTTCAGCGCGAGCGCTACACCGGAATGACCCAGTACTTCGAGTCGATTGGTCCATCCGGGGTGCGCATGATGCGCCAGACGGCGGCGCTACAGATCAACGTGGAGCGTGGCGCGAAGCCGCTGACGAGATGGCTTCTTCTCAATGCCATTACTCCCGCCGTTGTCGCGTTGTTCAGCAACTCCGCCAGCTATGCGGGAAAGGGCACCAACCACACCAGCTATCGCGCGCACCTGTGGCGCACGCTCGACGACTCCCGCACCGGGATCGCCTACGATGAGCGCGATCCCGTAACCGCTTACCTCAAATTCGCTCTCGACGCATTCGCCATGCGCAGCGGCAGCAAAACGCGCCCGTACAGCACGTTTCGTGAATGGATGCGCGGAGGCGATGTATCGCTCGATGATTGGTACTTTCATCTTTCGACGCTCTTTCCCGAAGTGCGGCCGAAAGAGTACTTCGAGCTCCGTTCGGCGGATACGATCGATCCTGACTCACTCGCCGCGCCGGTGGTTTTTGTTACCGGCATCATCTACGACGAACGAAGCGCGCAGAGGGCGTTCGAGATCGTCGGGACACCCAACCCAGATCTGCTCGAGCTCGCGGGCATAAAGGGAGTCGCGCATCCAGCGCTGCATCGCGTGTCGCGCGCACTCGCCGACATAGCGCTCGATGGCGCCGAATCTCTGGGCGAGAATTACATCTCAACGCGGGACCGCGAGACAGCGGCGAGCTACTTTGATCGCAAGCTGTCCCAGGGTTGAGCCCATCACTTTATCACGCATCGAAGGACAACGTGGCCGTTTTTCTACTGATTCTCTTTGCACAAATCGCGGCGAGTTCGGCGACCAACGCGATTCGGATCAATCAACTCGGCTACCTACCCGGTGCGCCGAAGGTTGCCGTATTTTGCTCGCTCGCAAAACAGGAGCTAAGTGATTTTACAGTAACCGATGCGAAGGGAGTCACGGTACTCCACGGACAGGCGACGCCCGCCAAGCCGTTCGGCCCCTGCTCCGCCAGCTACCGACTCGTTTTCTCTTCACTGGTTAAACCGGGTGATTACCGAATCGTAGCCGGAGGCATCACTTCGCCGACAATCCGCATTCGCGACGACGCTTACAGCGGCGCTGCCGACACTCTGCTGTATTACATGCGCGAGCAGCGTTCCGGATATAATCCACTCTTCAGGACAGTCGTGCACATCCACGACGGCATTGTGGTCGACGACTCCATGCGCGCCGGCAAATTCGTTCCCGTGACGGGTGGCTGGGCGGATGCTTCCGATTATCTGCAATACGTAATGACATCGGCGAACGCGACATACGTCATGCTGATGGCCTACCGCGATCACCCGAAGTCCTTCGCAGATCACTTCGACTCCCAAGGGTTGCCGGAAAAAAACGGGGTGCCCGACATTCTCGATGAGGCGCGACACGGCCTGGAATGGCTGGTGCGCATGTTCCCTTCGGATTCCGAGATGTACAACCAGCTCGGCGACGATCGCGATCACACGTACTGGGATCTTCCGCCGACTGATTCCGCGGATTACGGGTGGGGCAAGGGAAAGGAACGGGCTTTGTATCCCTGCACCGGCAAGCCGCAGGGCTTGTTCAAGTACAAAAATCGGTCGGATGGTTTCGCATCCACCGCTGGTAAATACGCATCGGCCTTCGCGCTGGCAGCGGTACTCTATGAGAAACGAGATCCGGTATTCTCCGCGAAGCTTCGGCGCAAGGCGTTCAGCGCTTATGCGATCGGCAAGAAATCTCCAGGCGTGTGTCAGGGTGCCCCCGGTCGCGCGCCTTATTTCTATGAGGAAGACAACTGGGTCGACGACATGGAGCTCGGAGCCGCCGAGCTCTATGCGCTGACGCGCGACCGCAGATATTTACGCGACGCGCTCGCTTACGCTTCGCGCGAGCCTGTAACTCCATGGATGGGAGCAGACACGGCGAAACACTACCAATGGTATCCCTGGCACAACAACGGTCACTACGAGATTTGGCGGCTGGCATCGGCGCCCGATCGACACCTAGTTGCAGAGTATTACAGAAGGGGCCTCCAGGCAGTGGTCGACCGGGCAGACAACGGATTTCGGATCGGAATTCCATTTATCTGGTGCTCGAACAATCTGATGGCGTCCTTTGCTACCCAGGCCTATCTGTATCGCCGTATGACGGGCGACAGTCGATTTCGTGAGTACGAGCAAGCAGCGATCGACTGGTTGTTCGGTACGAATCCGTGGGGAACGTCTATGGTTATCGGATTACCGCACGATGGCGTCTTCGCGCATGATCCCCATTCGGTGGTCGCCAAAGAGATGCATGTCGAGCTTACTGGCGCATTGTTGGATGGTCCCGTCTACTCGTCGATTTACAGACAACTGTTGGGCATCAGCCTGCACGACCCCGACGAGTATGCACCATTCAACACTGGATTCATCGTTTACCACGACGACGTCGGTGACTATTCGACGAACGAGCCCATCATGGATGGCACCGCCAATCTGAGCTACTTGCTCTCGGCTCTGGCCGACCGGCCGCACTAGCAGAATGCCCGAGCTGCCAGACATAACCGTCTACATCGAGGCGCTCGCGGCGCGCGTCGTCGGCCAGACACTCGACCGGACGCGCATCGCCAAACCATTCCTGCTTCGATCGGTCGATCCGCCGATCAGCGCGGCCAACGGCAAGCATGTGACCGGTGTGCGCAGGATGGGGAAACGAATCGTGCTCGAGCTGGAGGACGATCTCTTTCTTGTCGTTCATCTGATGATCGCCGGCCGACTTCGGTGGGTTCCAGCCGGCGGAAAGGTACCTGGGAAGGTCGGGCTCGCCGCCTTCGACTTTCCAAATGGGACTCTCATTCTCACCGAGGCAGGCTCCAAACGGAGAGCGTCGCTCTGGCTCGTGCGCGGCAAGGAATCGCTCGAGCAATTTGCTCGGGGCGGCCTCGAAGTCCTGGACGCCGGCATCGAGGAATTCACCGAGCGGCTAATGCGGGAGAACCACACCCTCAAGCGCTCACTGACGGACCCTCGCCTTTTCAGCGGCATCGGCAACGCCTACTCCGACGAGATACTCCACCGCGCCAAACTTTCTCCGGTCAAGCACACCCGCCGGCTCACCGAGGAAGAGGTCGCACGGTTGTTCGACGCTACGCGCGCAGTGCTTGTTGAATGGACCGAGCGACTACGGAAGGAATCAGGCGGTGATTTCCCCACCAAGGTCACCGCTTTCCGCGAGGAGATGGCGGTGCACGGGAAATTCGGTCAGCCGTGTCCGGTGTGCGGAACTCCAGTGCAGCGCATTCGCTACGCCGACAACGAGACCAATTACTGCCCGCGCTGCCAAACCGACGGCAAGCTGTTAGCCGATCGGGCGCTTTCCCGTCTGCTCAAGCAGGACTGGCCGAAATCCATCGACGAGCTGACCTGGAGCTGAGGTCAGATCGTGCCCGCGTTGATCCACTTCACGACGCGCGGCGGTTCGTAGGCTTCGAATCTCGAAAGCAGCGCGCCCGGGTCGCTCTCGACGATCAGCATCGAGCGATGTACATCACGCACGAATTTTTCCTCCACCGCTCGATCGAGAAACTCCAGCAACGGATCGAAATAACCCGCGATGTTGAGCAGCCCGCATGGTTTCTGATGCATGCCGAGCTGCGCCCACGTCCAGATCTCGAAGATCTCCTCCAGCGTACCGATCCCGCCCGGTAGGGCGACGAAGCCGTCGGCGAGCTCGGCCATCAATGCTTTTCGTTCGTGCATTGACCCGACGATGCGCAGGTCAGACAGAGTTTTGTGCGCAACTTCCCGCTCGACCAGCATTTTCGGAATGACCCCGATGATATCGCACAGCTCGTCGAGCACTGACTCGGCGACAGCCGACATGAGCCCGACACTCGACCCACCGTAAACGACGCCGATTCCGCGGTTGGCCAGCAGAGCACCGAAGGCGCGAGCGCCTTTCACATACTCCGGGCGCGCACCGGGATTCGACCCACAAAAAATCGCCAGCCGGCGGATCTCGCTCATTTCGGTTGACGCATCGCGGCCATCATGTTGACGCCCAGCCCCGCCAACGATTGTCCGCCGTCGCAGACAACTACTGACCCCGTGATGAACTTTGCGGCGTCGCTCGAGAGAAAAAGCGCGAGATCGGCGATCTCGTCCTTCGTCGCAAATCGTTGAAGGGGAATGGCTCGCGTCAGCTGCTTCCTGATCTCCGGTGTGGGTGCCAGACGCCGCATGCCTTCGGTATCGTCGACCGCTCCCGGCGCAATCGAGTTGACGCGAACACCTTCCGGGCCCCATTCGATCGCAAGGCATTTCGTCAGCATGTCTACTCCCGCCTTCGCCGCACAGACATGCGCCTGCATCGGCATCGGACTGAAAGCCTGCGTTGCCGAGATGTTGATGATCGACGCGCCCGGGCGTTTCAAATGCTCAAACGCCGCGCGACAGGTGTTGAAGGTGCCGAGCAGATCGATGTCGATGACGGCTTTGAAGCCGTTGGCCGACATGCCGAGTGCCGGAGCTGGAAAATTTCCCGCAGCTCCGCAGACGACGATGTCGATCTCTCCATGCGCCTCGCGTGCGCTCTTGACTGCGGCAGCCAGCGCGTCGTAGTCGCGGACATCAGCGGGATGGCCCGACGCTGTACCGCCTGCAGTCGTTATTTCATTGGCTGCTGCGTCGAGCTTCTCTTTGGTGCGTCCGATCAGAGCCACCGCCGCACCATGCTCGGCGAATCGCCGGGCGATGGCGAGGTTGATTCCACTGCCACCACCGGTAACGACGACGGTTTTGCCGGCGAGCAGCTTCGATCGAAATGCTTCAGCCATCAACCCTCCAAAGACAAAACCCCACGAGTTGCGCTCGCAAACCTACCTATGGTGTGAAATGCCTGAAAGTGGTAAGTCTCCGCCTCACCCCGAGGAGCGTCTGATGAGTCGTTCATTCGTCGTTCTCATGCTGTTTGTCTCGACGGCGTGCGCAACCGTTGCCAGCAGTGGAGGCAACGCCGGGCTTACCGAAGCGTCGTTGATGCAAGCCGACAGAGACTTTGCCGTTGCGACGCACGCGCGCGGGATCGATGGCTGGATGTCGTTCTATGCCAGCGATGCAATTCGAATTCGCTATCGCGACAACATGGTCAAAGGCTACGACGAGATCCGGAAGTTCGATCTGCCCAACATCTCGGACACCGCGACAATTTTGAATTGGGAGCCCACTGACGCGTACGTGTTTCGTGATGGGTCGACCGGCGCAACTACGGGGAGATACTGGGTTGTCAGCAGAAGAACCGCGGACGCCGGAAAAGAGCTCGGACGGGGACGCTACGTGACGATGTGGCGCCATGAAGGTGCGCGTTGGCTGGTAACAATGGACACCGGATATCCCGATGTCCCCGCGCAATCGCGATAAAAGAAAACCCCGTACCTTTTTAGGGGTACGGGGCTGGCTACTGGTGGCCCACCCGTCCTACAAGCTCAACCAGTAGCTCGATTCATACAAAGCCGGAGGGGGGTATTTCCGGTCTTCGTAATCTTAGACCCACCGTACGTGGAAATGGTTTAAAAGATTCTGTAAATGTTTTTTTTACAAAGCCGCCGGAGTTCGTTCGGGCTTTGCGTACGGAATCGGACCTGTTAGCTCCGCCGTTTGCGGGTTGTCCCCAGGGTAAGCCCAGACGTTGACGCAAAAAGCTGCTCGACCGCTGCTCCTGACAACGCGGCAACAGTGTCCCGGCTCAGAGACAGCTTGGTTGATCCCCTGCTTGGGGTCTCCATGATGAGTCCCGCCGACCGTAAGGCGTGCACGTGATGGGTGATCGTAGGCTTTGAGACCTTCAGGCTTCTCGCCAGCTCCGCCGACGTCGTTGGAGTGCGAGCGAGTATCGACGCAATCGCGTATCGCGTTGTGTCACCAAGCGCGCGGAAGACTGTTTCGGCGTTGATGTCCTTGTTCGCCCGACGCGTCTCTGGCGCAGAGCTGGTCTCCACGCCGAGTTGATTCGTCGCCGCAAGCTCACGCGCGATAGGGAAATACAGAGTGACCTTCTGGGAAGGTGTCTCGTATTTCGCCCAAAGCCGTCGAGTGTTGAACGCGGATGGAACGATGTAGCACCGGTCGATCCGGTCGTAGCTGATCGCGCTTCCGCTGCGCGGCCGAATTTCGCGCGCATGATCGTCGAACGTCACGGGAAGATTCAGCTCACGTCCCAGCTCCGCCGTCGACACTTCTTCGCGCAGATCTCTCATGCGGAAAGATTCAGCCTGCAGCCCGGATTCGAGCGCATGCCAGTCGTCCCTGAAGACCGTCTCCCAGAATCGTTGGAGCACCAGATACAGCTCGTCGCGATAAGACTCCGGGCGGGAGGTGAGCGCGTTAATAGCACGCGTCGCCGACGATGTCTCATTGTACGGCAGCATCCCCGACAGGACATTCCGTTTCAGGTCATCGACGCGCATCTCACGAATGGTCGACAGGACTTCTTCGAACGACACTTCGCCGGCGACGCTCTGGATCGCATCTGCAAGGAGCGGCCAGAAAATGGGAAGCGGAGCGACGCGACGCGCTGCGCGCTCAAAATCCTTTGGCAATCGCGCGTTCGCTCTTTCCTTCCATGAATCCAGCAGGGTCGATGCGCTGCCGGTGAGAACGAAAAGCGCGTAGAAAACATCGAACCGCGGGGTAACCGCGAACTCGATACGAAGAGGTTCAGTGCGCGCCATGTTAGCTAAGAAGCTAACATTTTCTCAGTTCGGGCGGGATTTCCTGATGGCGAATACGCCGTTCGTCATATCAATGCGCACGATGCCGCTGTTCCAGACATCCCCTCCGAGTACACCGTCCAGCGACGCGAGGACCTGGTAGACCGGAGCACGAACGAAGGCTCCTTTGAACAGTATCGGATAACCACGCACCCGTACCTTGAGGTCCGGCAGAACTGGCGCCCGCAGGGAAATCTCGCCGCCGAGCCCTCCGACGCGGCGGTTCTCGGTTCTCGCCGGCTCGATCTGGAGCTTCTCGAGGAGTGTCTCGGTAACAAACGTCAACTGCGCGCCGGTATCGAGCCCGAAATGCAGCGGCGTTCCGTCGTTGCTCACAATCAGGATTACAGGAAGCCCTACCCAGAAAAGATTGCGATTGCCATCGGGGTGCGAGGTCGCGGGATTTCGAATCCGCAGGATTCCGTCGCCGTAATCGAGCTCCATATCGAGCTCGCGAATGATGTCGAACCCGATGATGCCGTCGATCTTCACCTGGGTGTTGAACGACACCGGGCCTGACTCGCGCATCTGCATCATGCTGGTGCCGACGATCATCGTCGGAACGTTCTGCACCACCAGAGGTCCGAGAACCAGTTGCGGAATCAGCGCCGGCCGCGCGCTCACCCGTCCCGTGCTGGTGACGATTTCCAGTGTGTCCTGCGTTAGAGGCTTGACGCCGACGTCTTCCGCGACGTCCGACGACAGCATGGTGAGACTCGAGCCCGTGTCCAGCCAGAAGTTGTAGGTCTTGTTACCGATCTTTACCGGGACCAGCGGCGTTCCCACCGCAGATATCGACATCTCCAGCCGCCCTGTCGACGAACGAAACGTCGACAGCTTTGGGGGTGCTCCCTTGAATGCATCCGCCCACAACTCGATGCTCGCCTTGTCGTGTTGTTCGGCGTCGGTCAGAGTGGACTCGGCTTTGAGCGCGGACAATGTCTGCCACTTTTCCTGATACTGGAGAGTCGCCGTATAAACGACCCTGGAGCCGGCACGGATCACGGAATCAGTGGCGGAGGTCCGAAGTTTCGCAAACCTTCCCTCGGCCTTTTCGATATTGCCCGACATCAGGTCGCCCAGCGCCTCGGCAAACTCTGTCTCGGAAGGCGTGTGCGCTGCCGACATCGCATCGCCCGGATGCAGCTCGGCTAACGCCTCCCAATAATTCGCGTGACGGGTTGGCCGGGGCGCGGCGTTGTGAAAGCACCCCTGCAGAGTGACAGGCAGGATGGCAGCCAGGGCTGCGACCGATAAAAAGCGCCGAAGCCCGGGTGTTGCGTAGCTATCGAGTTCTGACCCCGTCATTGAGCACAAGGTAGGATGGTGTACACCGATATTCCACACGCATTCGAATCAGGCGAGCCGCGCATTGGCTGCGCAGGCTGGGCGATCCGGCGCGAGCACTCACACCGCTTCGCGCCGTTTGGAACCCACCTGCAGCGGTACGCGACACTGTTCAACTGTGTAGAAATCAATTCGTGCTTTTACCGCCCACATCGACGAGCTACTTACGAGCGTTGGGCTGCGTCGGTTCCCGACGATTTCCAGTTTGCGGTAAAGCTGCCAAAGGCGATCACTCACGGCCTGAGACTTGTTGGCGCCGTTCCAGATCTGGAGCGCTTTCTGGACGAAACCGCAGGTCTGGGCCGAAAGCTGGGCCCGATTCTCATTCAGCTGCCACCCAGCTTCGCGTACGATGCTGCGGCTGCCCGGCTGTTTTTCGCCGAGCTGCGCGACCGTTTCGTTGGGCAAGTCGTGTTCGAGCCGCGCCACGAGACCTGGTTCTCCCCGGAAGTCGAGGGATTTCTGCGTGAGATGCGTGTCGCGCGCGTAGCTGCGGATCCAGCGCGGGTACCATCGGCGGCGCATCCAGGTGCGTTCGAAGAGGTTGTCTACTACAGGCTTCATGGCTCGCCGCGTGTCTACTACTCCGCCTATCCGCCTGAGACATTAGCCGAGATTGCACGGGCGCTCGATGAGAAAACCTCTCGAGGAGTTTCGGTCTGGTGCATCTTCGACAACACCGCGCTGGGCGCGGCGACCAGCGACGCGCTGGAGGTGAAGCGTTTGCTCTCGGACATGCATCGGGTCGAGCGCTAGACACCTGCGCGCAGGATGAATTCGTCGTTGACAGTATGCTGGCGCGGCCACAGAATTCTCCGCCCATCAAACCGAAACTGTCAACCAGGGAGCCGTTTACATGGCATCACTGACCACCATCGCCGTTCTGGCGGGATCAGTGGCAGTCGCAGGATTTACCATCAACAGTAGGACCGACCCGAGTCCGCGAGACGCCGCTGCATCAATTCGCGTAGTAGCGCCCACCGCCAAAGCTCGTGTCGTGCACGTTACAGGCGAAGATTTCAAGTTCGACGCGCCCGACATCATCCCGGCTGGTCCCACCGAGTTCAGATTCATGAACAAGGGTCCGTCGCTGCACCACATGGCCATCCTGCAGCTGGCCGATGGCAAGACGGTAGACGATCTCCGCGCCGCCCTCGCCAACCCTGGACCACCGCCGTCGTGGGTGAAGGAGCTGGGTGGACCTAATGCACCTGACGCGGGAACGGAGGCCAATGCGACCGTAATGCTCCACCCCGGTAACTATGCGCTGATCTGTTTTGTCGATCTCGGTGGGCCTCCGCACTTCGCCAAGGGAATGATTCGTCCTTTGCGTGTCGTGCCTGCCAAATCGAACGCGACCCCGCCGAAAGCGGATGTGACCATGAATCTGGTCGATTACAACTTCAAGCTTTCAAATGCGATCAAGGCCGGCATGCGCACCATTCGCGTGCACAATGCTGGCAGGCAGCCGCACGAAGTAGAGCTCGTTAAGCTAAACCCGGACGGAACGCTCGGCGAATTCATGAAGTGGATGGAAAAAATGGACGGCCCGCCGCCGGGCAAGGCAATTGGCGGAATTGCCGAAATGGCGCCCGGAATGACCGAGTATTTCACCGCCGACTTCACGCCTGGTAATTACGCCCTCGTCTGCTTCGTGCCGGACGCAACGGATGGCAAGCCGCACTTCGCTCACGGCATGGCGCAGCAAATCAGAGTCAAGTAGTCGCCGCGAAATAGATCGAACTCCAGTCCGCGCCGGACAACCGGCGCGGATTTTTTTACGGCGTATCCAGACTCATTAGTGCGGGCGCACTCTCGTTGCCATTGCGATCGACGGCGGAAATCGCGACTTCGTCGGCTCCGCCAATCACGGGCCGCGGAATCCTCAGAAATCTTTGCAAGCCCGGGATCACGTCCGTCGTCCAGTTGCGACCCACGCGAGTCCGGACCACCCACAGCCAGACCGGTTCCGTTCCTTGCGGCTGGATCGAGACGGTGCTCGACGCGGAGCCAGGGTCGCGACCGACCCGCACCACCGGCGTCATCGGTGGCGTGCTATCGATCCATGTCGATGCTGGCACAAGCGCCCTTTCCGCATACGGCCCTGAGGTGAGCTTCTCGGGTAGGTTGTCCCTCCCGTACATGAAGCTCCTCATGCTGAAGTAGACATTTCCCGTTGCTCCGCGCTGCGCGCGCGTGGCGGCAATCTGGTCGAGCAGCTCCTGCGCGGGCCAGCCGGTTGAAGTGCCCGTGACCTTGTCCAAATAGTTTCCCGCCCAGATGTGCCTGCCCTTCGCGTTCTGATCTACCCACCAGCGAAGGAGAACTGGGAAGCTGAGATTGGGTCGGTCGATCGGCCAATAGAGCTGCGGCGTGAAATAATCCGCCCAGCCATTCAACAGCCACTTTCGTGAATCGCCGTAAAGCTCGGCGTAGGAATCAAAGGCGTTGCTGCTTGTCTCCGGCGGATAACCGGGACGCCACACACCGAAGGGACTGATTCCGAATTTCACCCAGGGCTTCGCTGCTTTGATCTCCGTGTATACCTGATGGATCAGACTGTCGACGTTGGCCCGCCGCCAGTCGTCCTTTGAAAGCTGCCCGCCGGATCGCACGTACTTCCGCCAGCTGGTGGCATCCGGAAATTCAATGACCCGGCCGCGTCGATCCTTCTCCTTGTATGGATAGAAATAGTCATCGATATGGACGCCATCGATGTCGTATCGCTTGACGACATCGAGAATCACGTCGAGAGTGCGCTGACGAACTGCCGGCTCGCCCGGATCCATCCACAGCATCGATCCGTATCGCTTCACCAGCTCCGGATTCGTGACGCTGATGTGATTTGAAGACGGCGGTGATTTGGACGACGGATGGCGCGCACGATACGGATTGAACCATGCATGAAGCTCGAGTCCGCGCTTGTGCGCCTCGGCGACAGCGAATTCCAGTGGATCGTAAAACGGATTCGGCGCACGTCCCATACGGCCCGTCAGATACTCGGACCACGGCTCGAGCTGGGAGGCGTATAGTGCGTCAGCGGCGGGTCGAACCTGAAGGATCACCGCGTTTAGCCGCAGTGACACCGCTCGGTCCAGAATGCCGATCAGCTCGTCTTTCTGCTCCTGGGTCGAAAGACCCGGCTGCGACGGCCAGTCGATGTTTTCCACTGAGGCGATCCAGACGCCCCTGAATTCGCGCTGGATAGCAGGAGGGGTGGCCAGCGTTTGTGCGGTGCCAGGCTGCGATTGCCCGCACGCGGTATCGAAACCGGCGAGCACGAAAAGTGAAAGGAGCAGCAGCAGAAATCTGTTTTTCGGCATAAGACAGACAATGTAAATCAGATGCGCACGAAAGGTTTCTTCGTCCTAACGGTCCTGCTCGCGATCGCCTGCAAGCCGCCGACGCCCACTGAGCAGATGGATACCATAATCTCGTGGGTTTCTACCGCGCGAATGGTGGGCGATGCGTGGCTTCGTCATACCACGCCCGACAAATACACGAGTCAGACGCTGCAGCAGGCTGATCAAATGTTGCTACAGACCGGGAGCGAGCTTCTCAAGTCCCTCCCGCCGGCGATCGACAGCGCTGCCTTCGACCGTGCTCTCACCAGCACCCGGTTCAACATTTCGGAGATGTCGCGCTTCGTCGAGGCGAAGGACGCCAGCCGCTTCCGTCAGCCGTGGGACTCGGTGCTTATCTACATGAAGGTCATGAAGGATTACTCCGACAAGGTTGAGTCCTCGAGATGAAGAAAATCCTCCAGTTGGCACTTGGCATAATTACGAGTGTGGGAGGATTCCTGGAGGTCGGTTCGGTTACGACCGCTGCCCAGGCCGGCGCGCTGTTCGGCTACCGGCTTCTGTGGTCGATTCTGCTCGGCACTTTGTGCCTGATTTTCCTCGTTGAGATGTCCGGGCGTTTGGCTGCGGTGAGCAAACACACGGTCGTCGATGCGATGCGCGAGCGTTTCGGCTTCCCGTTCTTTTTCATCGTCCTCGTCGGAATAGTGCTGGTCGCGTTCATGGTGCTCGTCGCCGAGTTGGGAGGCATCGGGTTCGGAATTCAGATCCTGACCGGAGTCGGCTTCCCGTGGTGGGCAGTCCCTGTTTCGCTGCTGGTGTGGCTGCTGATGTGGAAAGGAACGTTCAGCCTCATAGAGAACGGCGCGTCGCTGCTTGGACTGGTGACGCTTTCGTTTCTGGTGGCGGCACTGAGGCTCCACCCGGATTGGTCTGGCGTGACCTCGGCCTTTCTTCCGTCCATGCCCAGCGGCGACAAAGCGAAATACGGGTTTCTCGCCGTCAGCATCCTGGGCGCGTCGATCTCTCCGTACCTGATGTACTTCTATTCGTCCGGTGCTGTCGAAGACGAGTGGGATCGCACCTATATCCCGATCAATCGCTTCATCGCCGGATTCGGGATGATCTTCGGCGGAGTGCTGTCGATGGCGGTGCTCGTCGTCTCCGCACTCGCGCTACAGCCGAAAGGCATCCAGGTAGATACGTTTCCGCAGGCAGCGCTGATGATGACGACGGCGTTGCCAAGGTGGGGATTTTACCTGTTCGCTTTCTCGATGATTTTCGCCTGCTTCGGCGCGGCCCTCGAGGTGTCGCTGGCGATTGCCTACTTCTTCTCACAGGGATTTGGTTGGAGCTGGAGCGAAGACCTCGAGCCTTCAAAGAACTCACGGTTCGCGTTCATTTACACCGTCATCATTCTCCTGGCCGCAATTCCCTTGGTGTTCGGAATCGATCCGATCAAAGTGACTATGATGTCGATGGCCCTCACCAGTTTCACGCTTCCGCTCGCGATTGTCCCCTTCCTGCTGCTCATGAACGATCCGATCTACCTCGGCAAGTACCGCAACGGCTGGATCAGCAATTCGGTGGTGTCGATCGTCGTCGTGATTTCGTTTGTGCTCGCGCTGATATCGATTCCCCTCGAGATCATGGGAGGCTGAGGTGAATCTCGTTCGTGACGTGCTGGACAAGAAGCTGATCGATCGTGAAGAATGCGAGATGGGCAGAGTGAGCGGGCTGTTGATGCACGTTGGCGAGACCTCGCAGCCGCGAATCACTCACATTCTGATCGGCGGACCGACTCTGTGGAGCAGGATACATCCCGTTTTTGGGCGTATGTCGGCGGCTTTGGCGAAGTTGTGGGGACCGAGTCGGACCGGAGCGGTCAGGATTCCATGGTCCCGCGTCGAGACCGTCGGTAGAGAGGTGAAGCTGGATGTCGAAGCCAAGGAGACCGGCGCGCTCGACTGGGAGATCTGGTTCGCGAAGCACGTCATCGAGCGCATTCCCGGTGGCGGCTCCGAGGAGGAGGAATAGCGTGGACGTGCACATAGAGCTTCTGCTTGGCACCAAGGTTCGCGACGCGGACGACAACGTCGTAGGTCGCATAGAGGAGTTTCGGGTTGACGACGATGCGCGGGTCGAATCCTACTTGATCGGCGCATCGGCGTTGGTCGAGCGACTGTCAGCGTGGACCCTGGTCCGTCCGATCGCGCGCGCGCTCCGCGCGCGTAACGTGTACAACGTCTATGATGTCAGCTGGCAGGACATGGACCTCAGCGATCCGAAGCGACCAAAGCTGCGCATCGCGAAGCAAGACCTTCGGAACGCCAAGTGAAGTTTCGTACTTCATGAGCATCGCGACGATCAATCCGGCAACTGGAGAAACGCTCCGCACCTTCGAGCCGCACTCTGGCGCGCACGTCAATGAGGCGCTCGACAAGGGGCAGGCCGCGTTTCACCGGCACCGCCTAACCTCTTTTGGCGAGCGCGCAACGCATATGCGAAAGGCAGCCGCGATCCTGAAGGCGGAGTGTCGTGAGCTCGGGCGCTTGATGACGGTGGAGATGGGCAAACCGATCAAAGCAGCAGTCGCTGAGGCCGAGAAGTGCGGGACGGCGTGCAGCTACTACGCTGATAACGCGCAGACATTCCTTGCCGATCAGCCGGTCGAGATGGAAGGTGGTGAAAGCTGGGTCGCCTTTCAGCCCCTTGGTGTCGTACTCGCCATCATGCCCTGGAATTTTCCATTCTGGCAGGTGTTCCGCTTTGCCGCTCCGGCGCTGATGGCCGGGAACGTCGGAATCCTCAAACACGCATCCAACGTCCCACAGTGCGCTTTGGCAATCGAAGACATCCTTCGACGCTCGGGCTTCGTCGAGGGCGCCTTCCAAACCCTGTTGGTCGGCTCGGACAAAGTGGACGGTTTGATTGCGGATCCTCGCGTCGCAGCCGTGACGCTAACCGGCAGCGAGGGAGCCGGGCGCGCCGTCGCAAGCGCCGCTGGCAGGAATCTGAAGAAAACCGTAGTGGAGTTGGGAGGCAGCGACCCTTTCATCGTGATGCCGAGCTCTGACATCGAGTCCGCGGTTTCTACTGCCGTCACGGCCCGCATGATCAACAACGGCCAATCATGCATTGCGGCCAAGCGATTCATTATTCACGAGCGGATCTACGATGACTTTCTCCGGAAATTCGTCGCGGGCGTGGCGAAGATTCACGTCGGGGATCCAATGGAGGAGAAGACCGAGCTCGGACCGTTGGCTACGGCAGCAATCCGCGACGAGCTCGATCAGCAGGTGAAACGGTCAGTAGCAGCGGGCGCGAAAGTTCTCACTGGCGGGGACAAGCTTAAGGGCAATGGTTTCTACTACGCGCCCACGGTTCTCGCTGATATCCCTGCGAATTCGCCGGCAGCGCGTGACGAGCTCTTCGGACCGGTTGCGTCGGTCTTCAAGGCGAAGGACATCGACCACGCAATCAGCATCGCCAACGGAACGCCCTTTGGACTGGGCGCGTCTACCTGGACCAACGATCGCAACGAGCGAGATCAGTTCGTCGCTGAAATCGAATCCGGACTGCTATTCATCAACGGAATGGTTGCTTCCGATGCGCGCCTGCCATTCGGCGGCGTGAAAAACTCCGGATTTGGAAGAGAGCTCGGTGAGTTCGGCATCCGCGAGTTCGTGAACATCAAGAGTGTCCGCGTAGTCGAAGCGAAACACGACAACAGGTCGTCAACGGAATAGTCAGATATCCATCACCAGCCGGATATCGGGATCGATCGTCGCGGCTGCAGTGTCGCGCGTCAGCCACGAAACAATAAAGAACACGAGAAACGACGACACCATCGCCACCGCTGAAGCAGTCACACCAGCCGGGAAAGTGAAAACCTTCCGGTAAGCGGTGATCTCCAGCGCCAACGTGACTATCAAGCCAGCGCTTATGGATGCGATCGCCCCGGCGCGAGTCGCACCCTGCCAGTTGAGACCGACAGCCAGCGCCGGGACAAGGGTCGATGCAAACAGTCCCCAGCCGAAGATCCCGAGGAAGGCTACCATCGCGCCGGACTTTTGCGCGGTGATGGCAGCCGCGATGGCGATCAGAACGGTCACGATTCGTCCCCACTTCAGCTCGTTGCCGACTTTCCGACCAAACGCGATCGGCAAATCATGAGTGACTATGGCGGCGCCAATATTCAGGAACGAGTTGGCAGCGCTCATCGTCGCAGCGGCGACGCCGGAAAAAACCAGCGCCGCGAGCACGATTGGTGTGGCATTGAGGAGCAACGTAGGCGTCGCCTGATCCGGACTGGCGAGCGGAGCGAGCCGGCCGTCGAGAACGAAAGCCTTCACACCTACGCCGACGCTGAAATACAGCAGCAGCACGAGTACGAGGCCGAGGGTCTTCAGCAACGGATACCATTTGAGCTGCAGAGGATCGCGAAGCATGTAGTATTTGTGCACCGCCTGTGGCTGTCCCAAAGACCCCATCGAAAACACAAAGAAAAACGATAGGGCGGCTAAGGGCGTCAGTCGCCCCCACGGTCCGAGAAACGTGGGATCACGCGCCAGTATCGTCCTCGAAATTTCACCGAGTCCACCACCAAAGCCGAGGACGAACAGAAAAACGAGAACGGACGCGACCGCCATCAGCGTTCCCTGAAATACATCGTTGTAGATACCGGCGAGAATTCCACCCGCTGCCGAGTAAGCGAGCGTGATTCCCATGCCGATCCAGATCCCCCAACCGAGGCCGAC
Source organism: Gemmatimonadaceae bacterium (assembly GCA_045803585.1). Lineage (GTDB taxonomy): Bacteria > Gemmatimonadota > Gemmatimonadetes > Gemmatimonadales > Gemmatimonadaceae > UBA4720. Next base: position 28,801 of record JBJMOT010000146.1, on the reverse strand, counting down.
GCCGAAGATCGCATTGATCACGACGCCCATCGCCAAAGCATTGGTCGCCATGTATCCAACGATCCCCACCATGATCGCCACCGCAGACAGCCCCTGCGCCACACGTGATTTGTAGCGCGCGCCGATCGCGTCAGGAATGGTGATCAACCGCCTGACCTCGGCGAGCAGGCGCATGCGCTTGGCGAGGACCCACGCGCCCATGACATTCGTTACCGCGGCCGGGAGGACGATGTACATCGCGCCAAGCCCAACGGCGTAGATCAGACCTGGGCCGCCGATGAAGGCGAAACCAGAGACGGAAACGGAGACAGACGCGACTGTCAGTGCGATCAGTCCAATTCCCTTCCCTGCGACGAAGAAATCGTTCGCCGTACGCGTGCGTCGCGCGGCCCAGATACTGATTCCGATTATGACAGCGAAATAAGCCAGGCCGACCGCGATCACAGCCGGCCGCGTCGCACTCGGGAGGGCGGTCTGCAACAGCATGCCCACTGGGAGATGGTCAGTCATTCGATATGGAACGTCTCGGATCCTTCGCGTTGTCGCGCTCGATCAGTTCATTCGCGCGGCCGATGGCCCGTACCCGTTCGAGGTCGGCGGCGGAAAGCGTCATCTCTTCGAAGGTCATCGCGTAGGCGATGGGCAGGATGATTATCGGCAGCAGGCCGATACCATAGATCACTATCGCCGCGCGCGGCGGAAGACCGAGCCACAATTTGCTGACCGGACCATCGGCTGCCGGTAACGCGAGCGCTGCTCCAAAGCCAATCGCCAGAATCAGGATGACGAGCGCAAACGGAAACCTTAAGGCGCCGATTCCACTATTACCGCGGAGCGCACCAAGAACCATGATTGCGCCGAGCGCTACAGGAATTCCGAGTGCGAGCAGCCACGGAGCCCATGTCGGAGCGCCGCTCTTGCTGAATGCGCCGGCGTAGCCCGCAGCGATAGCCGCGATGGAGATGAACAGCGTACCGAGCGTTGTGCGTCTGCTCATAGCAGAGCGAGGAGCGCGAACGTCGCCAGCCAGTGTTCGCCCATGTAATCGCCTGCAACATACGGCAAACTGACGGACAAATGCGTCTGGGCTGCTTCGAGCGCGATTGCGCGACGCTGATCGCCTTCCGGCCATGTCTGCGCGATCGACCGCCAGCACCACGCTCGGCTGAGATTCAATCCGTCCAGATGGGCGATCTTGCCGTCGCTGCGATCGCTCACGATAGCTGGCGTGAACAACGTCGCCGGCTCTCTCACCGCGAGACGCGGAAGAAACGCGTCGAGCCAGCTGGCAAATTCTGTGGGGTCGAAGACTCGCCGCATGCACTCGGCCTCCATCAGAGCCCCAGAAAGAAAATCATCTCCTCCGGGCTCCCAGGCTTGGCAATCGACATCGTTGTGGAACCAACTCTTCGCTTTCGCCGCCAGGCTGTCGCGCAACTCAACATCGTCAAAGGCGTCCGCATACTCCAGCGCCAGCGTGATTGCGAATGCGCTGTTGAAATGCGTCCCGACGCGCGTCGGATACGTCGCCTTGGGCAGAAAGGTCTCAAAGCGCTTGCTGAACGCAACTGCGAGCGGCTGCAGCGCACTGCTCCAGCTTTTGCCGCTCCTGATGCCGTGCCTTTCCAGCTCCGCGGCGAGCATCAGCAGCCACCCCCATCCATACGGACGCTCAAAGGTGGCGCTCGCCCGTTCCAGATAGCTGAGTTCTCCATTCACCTTGACCGGTGTGAGTTGCTCGTCGAACAAGTCGATGATTGCCGCTGCCTCCTCGAATTGCGGAAACAGCCTCAACACCGTGGCGAGTAGCCAATACCCATGAACGCACGAGTGCCAGTCGAAGCTGCCATAGAATATTGGATGGAGCTCTCGCGGCACGTTGAGATCCGTCTTCGAGTTGATGACGTGATCCAGCTTGTTCGGGTACTCCTTCGTTACGTGAGAAAGCGCGAGTCGCGCGAAGCCCGAGGCGACACTTTCTGTAAGAGCGAGCTCGATCAATGCCGAAAAACCAGAAAATTCATCAGCAGGATGTTGGCCCCGAGCAGCAGCAGGGCGGTAGGGATCTGAACTTTGATCACCGCGTTCTCGTCTGGGAGTTCCAGCAGCGCGGTCGGCACGATGTTGTAGTTGGCCGCCATCGGAGTCATCAGTGTTCCGCAAAATCCGGAAAGCATTCCTATCGCCGCCATGACAGTCGGGTCGCCACCGAACTTGTGCACGATCAGGGGCAACCCGATCCCAGCGGTCATGACCGGAAAGGCAGCGAACGCATTTCCCATGATCATCGTGAAGACAGCCATCCCGATCGCATAAGTCGTCACGACAGCAATGGGATGATCGAGCGGAATCCACCTTTGTGCGATGCCACTCACAACTGTTCCCACACCAGCCAGAGCGAACAACGCACCGAGCGCTGCCAACGTTTGCGGCAGTACGGCGGCCCAGCCAACCGCATCGAGGAGGCGGCGCGCTTCGCGAATCGGGGCGAGCAACGGTGGTCGTAGCATCGACATTCCAATGGCCAGAGCGACGATCGTCGCGAGGGCGAGTGAGATCACCGTCACTTGCTTGACGTCGACAAGCGAAGACCCGTGAAACGTTATTCGCTTGAATGCCAGTGTACCGAGGACAGTCACGAGCGGAATGGTAAGTGCCGGGATGAAGAGCTTGTTCCCCCACCGCTTGGCGCTCGCCTCACGCTCTTCCCGCGAGTTCGCCTCGCCCTTCCCTTGCCCGAGACCTCTCACGCTGGCAGCGATCACCATCCCGATCAGCAGTACCCCGCTCGCCAGATCCGAGATGTAGGAGCCGACGAAAAACGTCATCGCGTAGATGCCCCAGAAGGCAGCGTTGTTGATGCGCCTTGGGTTACTTGAATCGCGCGCGTTGACGATCGAGACGCCGGCCATCATCGCACCCATCAGCCAGTAGATGTGCTCGAGTGTTATCACGCGTTGGTCGCTTTCTTGGTCAGCTCTCTGCGCAGTCTCCGCTCGAGCAGCAGGAGACGCGTGCAATGAATTATCAGCGCACAGACAGCCGTCGGGATTGCCCAAATGGCAAGATCGGTCGGCTCGACGTGAATTCCGTTCTGGTCGAGAAATCCGCGGATCAGCAGGATCGAGCCGATGGCGATGAAAATGTCCTCGCCGAAAAACAAGGCGACATTGTCCGCCGCGGCAGCATTGGCGCGGATCCGATGCCGTATCTCCTGCGGCAGCTCTCCGTACCTGTTCTCCGCCGCGCCCTCGGCCATCGGTGCAATCAACGGTCGCACCATTTGGGGATGTCCGCCCAGTGAGGTGAGTCCCAGGGCGGCCGTGATCTGGCGAATAGCGAAGTATGCGAGCAACACCCGGGATGTCGTCGCCGAATGCAATCGCGCAACGACGACGCGCGCGCGTTCCTTCAGCCCGGCATGCTCGAGCAATCCGATCACCGGCAGCACGAGCCACACGATCGCGACATAACGGCTGGTGATGAATGCCTTGCCGAAGGCGGCGACGACTTCGAGAGGGCCAAGACCGCCGGCCAGGCCTGTCGCGAGGCCGGCAACCGTTACTACGAGCAGAGGGTTGATCCGGAGAACAAAACCCACCACTACGATTACTACGCCGATGAGAGAAAACATGTCTTGCAGGCGCGAGAATTCAATCGGGATTCACGAGAAAGAAACTTCGGAATCCGGTGCGAAGCCTACAAGATCACTTCTTTGCTGTTCCGGGCTGGCGTCGCGGTCGACGCCAGCTCACGTTAGCGACCGATCCAGTAGTTGACCTTGACCTGAAATACGTTCGTCGGCCGGTCGTGGAAGATCTCGCTCCGCTGTGTGCCGAAGTCGAAGTTGCCCGTCGGATCGTTGCCTGTGCGACTCTGTGTCCACACGAAAAACACCGTGGAACCGGGACGATACTCCCAGCGCAGCACTGCGTTTCCGATCAGCGAGCGGAATGTGAAATCCGGATCGGCAAAACTGAACGCTGCGGCCGGACCCGTACCATCGGGATCCACGGTGTACTGCGCACTGCTGGTAGCCGTGGCCGGTGTGCGGGTGATGGTGCCGATGTCTTGCCCGTAAATCACCTTGTGATACGTACGCGGAGTAGCGAACTCGCGGAATGCCGAATACGCTCCACTGGCGATGAATGGCTGAGCAAATAACTGGAGCGTCAGATTGGGATTGAAGGTCCAGTTCACCCGCGTGTCCAGCGAGACCGTGTGCGTCTTGATGAACGCAAAGACGTAGCGGGTGCCGTAGAATGCCGCTGCAGTCGGATCGGCCACCGCCTGGACGTATTGAGCGGCATCTTCGTCGGCGATGAAGCTGGGTGAAAGGCTGATGAAAACGTTCGTCGACGGCTTTATCGCGAGACCGGGCTGGAGTATCAGAGTGTGTGTGTCGGAGTTGATTCCCCGACCAACCTGCATCTGAAAATCGGCGACGGCGCGTTGACGTGCATCGCTGGAGACTTCCAGCATGCCGAACTTGTACCCGGTCCTCATCACCACCGGTCCGCCGCGCGTCAGCTGATCATCGAGAACTGTCGGGTGGTAGATCACGAAGCTGCGCACCTTCCAGTAGTTGAGAAACGTGTTTGCGTAGTACGCCTGTGCCTGCTCGTCAGTCTTGTCGCCGTCGTAGTTGAATCGCTGCTGCGCTCCGGCAAGCCAGATGACGTCGCGGTACCACGAGCCCGGTGTGGACCACTGATAGCCAACGTTGCCGTTCATCCACTTGTAGTCCGTCTGGCCCAGGAACGACAGGTCGTTCACTTCGAAGCCAGGACTGCGCCAATTCTGCGCGGTCTCCCAGAGCCAGTTTCCGTTGTCCTTCGCCACCCTCGTGTAGAAACCATAGCCCTGAAGCGAAGTCGCATCCGGACGGTACCTGACGTCGAAGAGGCCGTCGGTGGTCACCCGCCGATCGGGGCGCTGGAAATAGTGCGTGCTCGATTGCTGCGTCGCATCCATTACCGAGGTCGACCCGCCGACGTCGGACACAAGAAAAGATCCGATCCAGGAGTAGTTACGCTGTGCCCAATGATGGCTCCAGTCCATTCCGCCGGACTCGGCGTGTTTCCGCAATCTGTCGCTGACGACAGAATCGTTCATCTGCCGCAACGTCGATGTGAATCCGGTGCCGATGGTGGTCGAGCCCTGGTTCAGATCCTTCTTGATTCGGCCCACGAAGTAATTCGTGGCTGGCTCGACCTGCTGCGTAAGCTCAGGAGTATTTGGTGCAGTGACGTATTGCGCGTTCTCACGATTGGTCAGCGCGTCGAGCAGTCCAACGGTGTAGCCGCCGTGAGTTCGTCCAGTGATTTTGCCCGCGCCGATGATCGTCGTGTTATCCGGTGTATCGGCAAAATCCGCGATACCGCTGACGTACCCGTTCAGCTGCGGTGGTCGGCCAATGCGCCGGGAGTAGAAGAAATCCAGGCTCGACGTGTTGCTGCAGAAGAAGCAGTTGAAGTTTCCGAAATCGAACGCATTGCTGCCTGCGACGAAGAAAGGCCTCTTCTCCTGATAGTACGTCTCGTAAGCGGAGAGATTGATCGTCGCCGGATCGACTTCGACCTGGCCGAAGTCCGGATTGATCGTCGCGTCGAGTGCCATACTTGGAGTGAGCAGATACTTGATATCCGCCCCAGCGCTCATTCGGCTGTTGCTGCTGGTGTGGTACGGATCGCCTGGCTGCGCGTACTTGAACTGCTGACGAGTCTCGACATACGGCAGCAGCTCCAGCTGACGCGGCTGCGGTCCGATGGTGAGGCCCTTTAGTGATCCGTAATAGGCCGGACCGCCCGCCTCGTTCAGTTTGCGAAAGGACCACATGTCCTCTTCATGCAGACGATCGGTATAGCGCCAGATCTGCATTCCCCACGTCTGCAAGCTGTCCCGCGAGAAGCGCAGCTGAGAGTACGGAATCCTCATCTCCGCCGTCCAGCCGAGTGAATCGACGTGAGTCGCCGCCTCCCAGATCGGGTCCCACGACGGATCACCGTTGAACTGGTCACCGCGAACGCCTGCCGGATTAATCTCGAACCACGCCTGATCGATCTTGTTGTGGTACGGGTCCAGTACGACGATGAGTTTGTCGGACGTGAGCGAATTGAACGAGCCGTTGTTGCCGTTCCCGGGAAGGAGCTGATCGCGTCTCGACACCGGAGCAATGATGCCTCGCGCGCCCAGGCTGTCATACATACGGGCGCCTACATAGAGCGCGTGCTCGCTGTAGAGCACTCTGACTTCAGTTCGCTGGCTCGCCGATAATCCCTCGCGCGGCTGTTGCTGGCGGAAGTCCGTGATCGGCTTCGCCTGTGACCATGCAGCTTCGTCCAGCTTACCGTCGATGCTGATCGCTCCAGTAACCGGAGCGGCCGTGGCGACAGGAAGCGTCGTCGAGCTGGTTTGGACGGTTTGTGCGGCGCTCGTTATAGCGGTTGAAAGAAAAACGAGCGCGAAGAATGGGTTTGTTCGCGTCATGGATCCGGGCAGCATAGCGACAACTGGACGGGTTGTGTTACTTGGACAAGTATATCCTACGGTTTGGTTTGAATTCTGTTTCGTACGGTGGACGACTTTGAACGGACTTCCTTCACTCTCTGATCTTGAATCGGCAGCGGCGCTCATCTACCGCTCGATGCCACCCACGCCCCAGTACCAGTGGCCGCTGTTGAGCGCACGCACTGGGACCACCGTCTGGGTAAAGCACGAGAACCACGCGCCGACGGGCGCTTTCAAGGTGCGTGGGGGACTGGTTTACATGGACGCGCTCTGCCGTCGCGGTGAGAAACCGGAGGGAGTGATTTCCGCTACTCGAGGGAATCACGGCCAATCCGTCGGATTCTCGGCCCGGCAGTTCGGCATTCCAGCCGCGGTTGTGGTACCCGTGGACAACAGCACCGAGAAAAATGCCGCCATGCGCGCACTGGGCGTAGAGGTGATCGAGCAGGGTCATGACTTCCAGGCATCATCGGAGATCGCCGACGAGATTGCGCTGCAACGCGGCTGGCATCGGTTTCCGAGTTTTCACCCGCTCCTCGTCTGCGGAGTGGGCACGTATGCTCTCGAGTTGTTTCGCGCGGTGCCCGATCTCGATACCGTTTACGTCCCCGTTGGGATGGGAAGCGGATTATGCGGCGTCATTGGAGCCCGTGACGCTCTTGGCCTCGACACCCGCGTCGCCGCCGTTGTCTCCAGCAATGCACCTGCCTTCGCGCTCTCCTGGCGAGAGGGTCGCGTGATCTCACACGATGTCAGTACTCGAATCGCCGACGGAATGGCTTGCCGCACTCCGAATGCCGACGCGCTGGCGATCGCGCGAGCCGGCGCAGATCGAGTCGCTCGGGTGAGCGACGACGAGGTTGAAGCGGCAATGCGCGCTCTCTTTGCCGATACCCATAACACAGCCGAGGGCGGCGGCGCGGCCGCCCTCGCGGCACTGCTTCAGGAAAAGGAAAGGATGCGCGATAAGAAAACTGCCGTCATAATCTCCGGCGGTAATGTCGACACCCCTCTATTCAGCCGAGTCCTCAGCGTCGTCTAACAGACCTACCGAGAACAATCCGTTCGTCGCATCGATGTGTATCGTCCCGAATCGGGCCACATCGCTGCCGAGTATCCCATCACAATTGATCAGACCGGACGGCACCGGGCCGTAGACCAGCACGTTCTCCAGGCCGAGAGACTTTCCTGCCACCTCCAGTGTCAGGCTCGGCACCACCCGGTTTGTCTCACTACCGGTGTGCGCCAGCCCATACACCCTGGTCCCGGTGTTTTTTGTAAACATGCCTACTTTCTCGAGAACAGTCGCGTTGAGAAAAGTCGACTGCGCTCCGGTGTCGAGCATGAAGTGAAATTTTCCGCCGCCCTTGGCGGTGACTTCCACCAGCGGTTTGCCAAGCCACGCCAGACTTTGTTCCGCCCCGCCACTGTTCCCGAGGAAGTTTGGCTTCTTCAGGGTGATTTTTCGCTCGGCGTAGTTCATCACCAAATCGAGCTGACGGATAGTATCCCAGCCGATGATGCCATCGACCGCAATTCCTCTTGCTGGCACTCCATCCGCCGAAGCGCGCAGATACATCAGCGCCGCATCAATGATTACCGCCGGTGAGTTGGTCAACTTTATCGCGCCTATCTCGAGACTTTCAACAGTCGTCGCATTCACCGGGGCGAATCCCGAAAAAGTCTTTACGGAGAGCACGTCCGGAGAAAGCGCACGCATTCCCGTAGCCGCAGCGACGTCGGAGCTTATCACCGTCATGCTGGACCCGGTGTCCAGCCAGAAATCGTAATCCTTCCCGTTTATCCGAACGCGGATTGTTGGCGTGCCGACGGGGGTCAGACCCAGGCGGAGAGTGACAGCGTCGGCCGGAAAGTGGATGACTTCCGCCGGTGCGGCAGCGAATACCCTGCCCCATTGTTCGAGCTCACTGGTCATCCTCTTGTCCGGCTCGGTGAGATGCGAATGCAACGGCAAATCACGGAGCTTTGACCATTTGTGCTGGTACTGCAGGGTGGAAGCGAGCATCACCTGAGAAGCAACGGCGACATTCGGATCGGCCGTCTGCTCGCTGATCTCGAGGAGTGCGTGTTCCGCCAAATCATAGTAGCCGGTTGCGAGTAGCCCCATCGCGCTGGCAAACCGTGATTCAGATTCGCCACGTGCTGAAGCGCGCAGAGTGCCAAGATCGATATTGGCAAAGGCGCCCCAGTACTCCTCCGAATACGTATTTGCTTCTGCGGACGAAGGTGACGAGGCAGGTTCAAACGCGGGCTCACGAGCCGGCGCAATGTTGGACGCTACACCGGGACCTGGTTGAAGAGTGAGAACGCGAGTCGCGACGAACTGTTGCTCCAGCTGTAGATCGCTTGCGGCTGCTGCTGGTTGTGCGTAACCGAGCATCAAGCCCAATGGGAATGTCACGGTTAATACGCGCGCGCGGTTACCCCCGAGTCGAAACCAGTGGTTCGACCCAATCGCGCCAGTACTGATGCGACGCATACGGCCCTCGGTGGAAAAAATCGGAGCTCAAGACGGACGATTTTGATCTCCGATTCAACTCAGTTGGTGGACCTTGGTGAGGTCCGTAGCTGGTGGGCCGCAGCTGAATTGCCGACTACAGTTGGATGACTTCCCTACGTAAAGGGTTCACAGAACGAGACGCTTTGTTTGTAAAAGTTTTGTCAAAACGACACTCGCCTTGGTCACCCTGCACCAAAGCAATACGCATTCGAGAACTGTTCTTTTCTGACCCTTGGCGATTGCCGGATCTCGACGGTGGGCGTTGCGATCCTGGGCGGCGGGATGCGAAGAACTGCGAGCGGCCGCGAGCTATCGAATGAAGTTGGGTTGGTCAGTTCGCGAAATGCGCGAGCGCATTGCGAGGACAGGCGTGATGCGCTTCAGCAACTTTCCCCACACTGTTTCCTGCGGGAAGCTCGCGAGCGCTTTCACACCGTGAGAGCGGAATCCGATCTACTGTACTGACTTCGAGAGGCGCCGGTCAGAATCGAACTGACGCTTAGCAGATTTGCAGTCTGCCGCCTTACCACTTGGCCACGGCGCCGAGACAACAAAGTTACCGGGTTCCAAGGTTCCAGAGCAATCGGGCTACATAAATACCCAGGGCGAGGCCCGCACCAAGAATGATCACCAGCGCCACCAGGATGAGCGCGATCGCCCCAACACTGCCCCGCTTTGGCCGGTGTGCGGCGAGTTCCCCCGTCGCGAGATGGCGTTCCAGAAGTGCCACATTTTTGGTGTTCGACTTCCATGCAGCATCGAACAGGTCACCCAGCGCCGGAACCGCGCCGAGCAGCGTGTCGATACCTACGTTCGTCACCATTCTCACCAATGTGAAAGCAGATGCTTCCGCGCGTGCGGCTTCCAGAATGATGTAACCCGAAAGCACAGCGCCGATCAGGTCGCCAATTCCTGGAATGAGACCGACGATCGGATCGAGTCCGATTTTCCAACTCGTCCCCGGAATCGCAATCGAATTATCCAGCAGCTTCGCCAACACGCGCACGCGCTTCGCCCTTGGGTCGTTCACCGCGCAGCCTTCGCTTCCAACGCGGACATACGCGTGCGCCCGGGATAAAGAGTGCCGCCCTTGATGCTGCGCCACAGGATAAGATTGAAGAGATCCTCGTCTGCCATGTCGGCTTTATCCAGCGCGAGCGTCTTCGACGCCTCTGCCAGCGCTCCGCGCGGGGGATTCTTCTCGCCGAGCGGCACGCTGGATCGAAGCGCGACATACGGCGTTAGGTCAGGCGTAGTTTCCCAGATCTCGCGCAGCGGACGTCCATAATTGTCGAACTGCGACATTCGCCCGAGGCCGAGTATGTCTTCTATGGTTGCTACGACATCCGTGGTGTTGGCAAACCGATGAAAGACTTTCCCACGGTTGTACGCCGAGATCACGAGAAGGGGCGACCGATGAGAGTCGACGTGGTCCGGACCGTCCTGCGCATCGTCCTCCAGAACGAAGATGACGGTGTTCTTCCAGAACGGACTCTTCGATACGGCCTCGACGATTCTGCCCAGCGCCAGATCGTTATCCGCAACGTATGCGCGCGGTGTCGGTCTGCCGGGAGACGCGCCCGACGTGTGATCATTCGGTAGCGTCATTATCTCGAGCGCCGGCAACTTTCCATCGCGAACAAATTCCTGGAAATCCTTCAGCCAGACGTCGACGCGCACCTGATCGGGGATGTCCAGATTCCAGCCTGAGTACGCCGTATTCGTGTGCCCTGCCAGCGCCTTCTTCGTGGCGACAGTTTGGACACCGAGGCCGCTGGCGGGAGGATCGTCGGACTCCTGAACGAACTCACCGTAGTCCCTGTAGGTGATTCCGGCACGCGAGGCGAGGTTCCATAGATATCCGCTGGACGGTTCGGAGACGTCGTCGTCGGGGATTGCGTTGCGGTTGGTGCCTTGATAGTCGTAAGTCCGCCCGCGCGATGAGTAGTTCGTCGGCACCGTCTTATCGAGATAGTCCGTGGCGTACGCGGCCATTGACCAGTTGTGGCCATCGGGACTCACTTCGGCGTTCACGAAAAACCGATCGAAGATTCCGAATCGCTCAGCGAGGGCGTGGTGGTTCGGCGAAACTGCTCGGGGAAAGAAGAGCAGCGAAGTGTCACCGTCAGCCTGCGTGAGGTCGCCGAGCATCTGGTCGTATGTTCGGTTCTCTTTGATGATGTAGATGACGTGCTCGAACGCCGGATAAGTCCGTTGACGCGCAATCGCATTCCAGTTATTTGCCGTGGCGACGCGGTTTGAGTAGGCGCCCAACTCGGCGGCGTTCGCGTTCGCGGCGGATATGATCGACAAAGTGCCGCTGATCTGGCCAAGCGTATAGTCGGGCGTATGAGCTGGCATCGCCTGGCCGGGTTGCCAGTGTCCCGGGTTCGGTGCGGTGCCGCGTCCCTTGCCATTCACGACCAGGAGGTCGTTGCCATCGACTTCGACCGCTGACGGATACCATCCGACAGGAATCCGGCCAAGCAAAGAATCGGCGGTTTGAACCGTAGCTACGCCCGACGTGCCCGCGGAGAGACTGAACACCGCCACAGCATTGTTATCTGCCTCCGCCACGAAAATGCGATCGCCATTCGGCGCAACCGCGATGGCGTTCGGCGTGCTTCCCTCGCCCGTTCCCGCCGGCGATGGATCGCTCAGCGTTGCTACCACGCGCAGACTCCTGGTATCCACGACGCTGATTTTGTCGGTGCTTCCGGATGCAACGAACAGCCGGTTTCCATCCGGACTCAGCGTCATGGCGGATGGATGTCTTCCAACTCGAATGCGCGTGCCGCCCTCCAGCCCCCCACCTGACTTCGGCGGAAACGCGGACACCGTCCAGCCATTCCACGCCGAGACGTAGACGAGACCGTCGTGTCCGACAACGACACCGTATGGATATTTCTCAGTCGCCAACCTCTGAACGACGCGACGTGACGTTATGTCGATGACGGCCAGGGAATCTGCCAGATTCTCGGCGGCGTAAAGCGTGCGCCCGTCGCGAGAGATTGCGATACCGGCCGGATAACGCATCCCGCTGTGATCCTTCGCCTTGACGGCGAGTTGAATCGAATCGGCGAGCGTAGCTTTGCCGTCGCTCCAGTCGAAGCGGTAGATCACATCCTGGTTGCCACCCGACACATATAGGGAGCGGCCGTCCGGACTGAAAGTGAGCCCCAGAAAAACAGCCGGCAGCGTGATCTTCTGAAGCACTCCGCCGGATCTGCGGTCTATCACCTCGATGCCCTGCTCTCTCCAGCCATTGAGCAGAACGACGATCCGCCTACTGTCCGGCGAGAGAGTCATCGCCAGCGGCATTGCCCCCAATTGATACGAGTCACCGGCGGGATCGAGTGTCGCTCCGGTTGGAAGTCGACGCGGCCCGGATGCTTGCTCGATCGTGGCCGCCGCATCTACACGCGAAGAGGAAGGAGAGGAATTGCACGCGACCGTGAGAGCCATAGCCCAGGGCAGAAAAATCGACTTTGAGTTCATGCGCAAAAGATGGCATTGACTCTCGATTCTGCCAGTCGGATAATGCCCGGATGCCGAACACTTCGGGACAAACACGCATCGTAGGGGCGAGTCGCGACGATATACCGCTCATTCGACAGTTCATCCTCGACCTCGCGGAATACGAGCGCGCGCGTCCCGGTGAAGCGCCGGTCACAGAGAAGGATCTCGAGGAGACTCTGTTCGGGGACCGGCCGGCAGCGGAAGTGCTGATCGCTTATCTGGGAGAAGACCCTGCGGGGTTTGCTCTCTTCTTCCACAATTATTCAACCTGGCTGGGGAAACGCGGCATCTACCTGGAAGATCTTTTTGTGCGACCGCGCTTCCGGAAGCACGGCGTCGGGTTCGCTCTCTTGCGCGCGCTGGCGCGTATTGCGGTCGATCGCAACTGCGGCCGCCTCGACTGGTCCGTACTGAACTGGAACGAGCTTGCGATCAACTTCTACAAACAGATCGGCGCCCGACACATGGATGAATGGTCGACGTTTCGACTCACAGGCGAACCGCTGGCGCGCATGGCGGACGCTCAGTCGAGGACCCCTCTCAGCGGTGCTCAGTAACTCCCACCTGACGGCAGTATTCGAGCACTGGACAGATCGAGCACTTTGGTAAACGACCAGTGCAGACGTGTTTTCCGAAAGGAACCAGCAGACGGTTTATCTCTACCCAGTATTTCTTGGGCAAACGCTCCTCGAGGTCCAGGCGCGTCGCCTCAGGCGCCGCAGTTTGTACAAACCCCCACCGATTCGTGACGCGGTGCACGTGTATGTCGACGCTGATCGCGGTAGCGCCACAGGCGATGCCCAGAGTGAGATTCGCGCATTTCGGCCCGACACCACGAAACGATGTCATGGTGTCGAAGTCGCACGGGAGTTTGCCTTCATATTCTTCGGCTACCCGGCGAGCGAGCTCGCGTATGTTGGCGGCTTTCGTCTCGTAGAAGCTGGCCGGCTTGATCAGTTGGGCGATTTTTCTGACGGCGAGGCGGCTTACTTTCTGCGCTGTCGGCGCAGCGTCGAACAGGCGCAAAGCGGCCGGAAGCGAAACTTCGTCCAGCGTCCTTACGGAGATGATGCAGGCGACAAGCTGGTGAAACGCGGTGGAAAAACCGCGATCTGCGAGGTCGAACATCGCGGCGTCGGCGAACTGCTTAACTTCAAGCCTGATTCGCCGAATCACTTCGTGGATGTCGAAGGGGCGCTTTGCAGAGCGAGGACTCACACCCATTTGCCACCGATCGTGCAAGGAATCGTCCAGTCGTGGACAAAGAATTCGACCCGCCAGCACGATCCTGAGGTCAGATGATCTACGGACGTAGACCTCGTCAGCTGCTCGTCGTTTGGGGCGTCTCGATTTTGCTGGCCGGGCTGATCTACTGGCTCGAGTTCAGCGCCCCGGCGCTGCACGAGCTGGTGATTCCGTTCTACTGGATCGTGGGCGCTTCCGCGATCTTTCTCACCTGGCGATGGTTTCGCTCCAGATCACCCAAGGATCGCCGCGGCGGCGACCGGCGGCGGACGGACAGGCGCGATCGCGACGACGTCACTTCGTCCTGAGAATCGACAGCGCGAACCCCTGCGGAACTGTCGCTCCTCTCGCTGTTATTCTGCCGCCACCAATGGATCCCGGCCTCACCCCGAAGCGGAGATAGGCAGCGCCGCCATCGGTAATTACGACCGATGTGATGCTGGTCGTGTCGAGTTGCTGGGTGCTCAATGGCCAGAAGCCCTGATTCACCGCTTCCGCGACCGAGCGCATGTTCCAGCTCGGATGAGTGAAGGTCGGCTGGAGACTGGGCACCAGGTCATCTGCGTAATTTGCAATCGCCCAATCGCGAACCCAGCCCGAGAGATCGTCAGTGATCGCTCGCGTGATATTGGCGATTCCCCGGACATCCGCGGGCGGATTCGCTAGCTGGAACCACATCTGACTTTCGTTGCCGCCTTTTCGGTCGGCAGCATACCGAAGGAAAGACCAGATCGCCCCGCGCGTCGTGATGTTTCCGTTGTTGACGTACGGTGAATTTGACAGCGGGTTGCTCAGATACTCGATCAGTCGGCGGACGTTGGGCGCCTCGAAATTATCGAAGGCGGCCTGAATCTTTGGTGACGCCTGTATCTGCTGGTAGTTGATGTTCTGCCCGGGACTCAACCCGCTGGCGCGATAAAACGCCAGCTCCTCGGCTTCGTGCGCCAGGCCTTCGTCGAGAAAAACATCCTCGAAGCTGTTGGAGGAAACCACATAGAGACGGCGTGAAGCATTGATCAGATGCTGAAATTCATGCGCCAGAGTCGAAACCGTCACCGTTTTCACAAAGTCGACACTGCGCGGGTTCTGATTGATGGCGCCCGCGGGATCCGGCACCAGCAGATAGAACATCTCCGCGAAATTGCTCGTCGCGCAGCCCCCCAGACTCGCCGTCGCTTGCACCGGAAAAAGGTCGCGGGTAAAGAAGAAACCGCCGACGTAATAGCCCACGCCGGGAGGAGTGAGCTCGTTCACCGCCCGGGTAAAGAAAAGCACGACGCGCTGATTCTTGTCGACGTCCGAAGGCCCACCGAAGTTCGTCGTATCCACCGGATACACCAGGGTGTCGAACGTCACCCCGAAGCCTAGATAGTCCGCGGTGGTGAAACCGTTCGCCGGGTTGGCGGTGTCAGCGACTATTACGGCGCGATCTGTGATCGCCACCACTCGGCCCGTTCGTGTGTTGGCGCCCGAGCAGGCATTGCTTGAGTTGGTATTCAGCTTGAAGATGTCGCCGACCGTCGGTACCGCTATCGTTTTGCGGAGCCCTTCCGCACGTTGAACAGCCAATCTTGCAGCCGGCATCATCGGCGTCAGCTCGCTTATCGACCGCTCCCGCAGCCCTCGCTCGAAAGCCTCGTCCCGCGTAAGGCCCGCGCGCGCCGATCCCGCCACGGTCTGAAAGCTCGGCGCAATTCCTCTGTTGGAAAACGCCGGGATGGTCGTATTGCCCGTCGAGATCGAGAGTCGGAGCAGCGTCCCATGGAAATCTGAGAAGAATGGAATGGCAACGAATTCTGCTCCGTTTGGTGTGCCCGTGACGCAGAACTCCGACGCTGCTCCTCCACTGAGGAGGATCATCTGGCCGACAGCGAGATCCGACGACGCCGCTCCGGCTCCGCACGGCGGCGGCAGTACAACCACCGTGCCGGTTTTCAAAATCGATCCGAGGGTGGCGCGGATATCGATGGTTTTGTCGGCGGCGCGGGCCGTTAGAAGTGCGCCGTTTCCAAAATTGTCAGCGGTAACTACCGAAGGATCAGCGGATTCGACCGTTGTCGGTTGCCCGGTGATGACGTTGCCGAACCGATCTGCTGCTCGCGCGTTGAGGCGGAAAGTGTCGCCCACTCCCAGTAACTCGATGGTGTCTCGCGTGAGAATGATTTGCGTAATGGGGCCCGGCGCCGCCGTCGCCGTGAACGTGACAACCTTCAGGCCGGTGACTGTCGCTGTTGCAGTCTGACTCCCCGCTGCGGTACCCAGCGTCCACTCCACCATTGCACTTCCGCTCGCGTCCGTAATCGACGACTCTGCGCTGACCGAACCCGATGCAGCCGACCAGGCCACGCTGACTCCAGAGAGGTTATTGCCCTTCGCGTCGGCAACGCGGACCACCAGCGGCGCTGCCAGTTTTGCCCCGACTTCCGAAGTCGGCTGCGCATCTCCTGACACCAGGATGACATTGGCCGGCGTGCCCGCTCCAGGGCCGGACGAATCGCCGCACGCGATGGCGAGTGACACCACCGCGCAACGGAGGAGTCCAGAGCACGAAGCGCGCATGCCCATAAAGTACCGGGCGGGCAGCAGCTTCGCTTTCGGCCCGGTCTCTGCGACAGCGCCATGCTGGCTAACAACAGGAAGCGGCGGGTAAATGGAAAATCGCAGGTCAGAGGAGCGGGGCAGGCTATCCGCGTACTCCAATCCGCTGTACAACGCGCTCCGAGCATCCGCCGACAAAGCGGGTACACTACTGGGCGCGGTTGGAATCTTCCTGTTGGCCGGATTGATCGTCGCCGCGATCGGCACCTGGATCTTCGTCGAATTAGCGGAACATGTTCAGATGGGCGCCAGTCAGGCGTTCGACAACGCCGTTCTCCGCTGGCTTGGCGCGCACCATACCACTGCGTGGGACAACATCATGGTGGAGATCACGGCGCTCGGCACCGGCACCGTGGTCATGATGATTGTCGCTGTCGCGGGGCTCTTTCTCGTCCTCACCCAGCATAAGTACTCCGCCATGCTCCTCCTCATCTCAACTTTCGGAGGACTCGTCCTCAATCTCGTGTTGAAGCTTGGCTTCAACCGACCGCGCCCCACGATCTTTGTGCCGGAGGTACACGCGGTCAGCTCGTCGTTTCCATCGGGGCACGCAATGAGCGCCGCAATCGTCTACGGTACCGTCGCCTATCTGGCGGCGCGTCTGCATAAACGTGCGTGGGCGAGGGCGCTGGTGATGTTCGCTGCTCTAATAGTCATCCTGGCGATCTGCATCAGCAGACTTTATCTGGGAGTTCACTATCCATCTGATGTCGTCGCCGGCGTCGTGATCGGACTGGCGTGGGCCGGGTTCTGTATGGCGACGCTGGAAGCTATTCAGAGGTTCGGAGCCCGTCGCGATCCGAAAATTCTTGAGAGCGAGAAGCCCGCGCCTGGTGGCGGTCCTCTGACTGAGTCGTAGATGGATTGCTCACGTCGGCGAGCTCGGCGCCCGACTCGATGAACACCTGCGTGAGCTCGTCGACCCGATCCTGAACCAATCGATCGCTCGCACGCGACATTGTCGCTGCGCGGTGTGTGACATCGTCGATGACAACTCGAACTGTCGACGCGCCGCCTGCGGCGAGCATTCTGGCGACAGCTGTCGACGGGGCGATCTCTCCGGCAAGACATTGCACAAGAATTGCCCGAATCGCCGCCGGTTGAAGACCGCCAGTAAGACGACTGATGGCTTCAGCTTCCAGACCTGTTCGACTGGTCATGTCAGATGAGGAAAGAAGTCGAGAATCGCTTCAGTATTACCCTCTCTGGCACAACATGCGCCACCGGTCCGGAGATAAAGGCGACCACCGTTTGTTTCGGAGGCTATTCTAATGGCAGCAAGAAAATCTTCTGGCGGTAGAAGGTACGGAAAGTCAGCGTCTAAGCGCGTTGAAAGCGCGATGAAGCGGCGCAAGAAAGGAACTCTCAAATCCGGAAGGAGCGGCAAGAGAGTAAAGAGTCGCAAGCAGGCAATCGCGATCGGTCTTTCCGAGGCGAGAAAGAAAGGCGCGAAAGTGCCACGGAAGTCCGGAGGTCGGAAACGCTCCGGTGGAAGAAAGAGCTCCAGCGGGAGAAAGAGCTCCGGCGGAAGGAAGCGCTCGGGCGGCAGAAAGCGCTCAAGCAGGTAACGACAACCGTTAGGTTACAACCTAATTTCCGGAAATGGTTTGGCTGGATGGTGAGACCTACACGACAAATACAGTCGGTAGGTCCGCCACTGCCGCGCTGAGTGAACCTCAGCGCGCCTCATCAACCCCACGCCGCAGCGGACCGCTGCCAAGTGTTCTAAGTCGCTGAGATACTACCGCTTGCGTGGATCCCGCTGATAGACTTGGTCCGCGTTTTCCACACGGCTTTGTGTCCTGTTGAGCTAGTACTTGGCTAAATAGCTCTCCAGCTCCCACGACGACACCTGGGTAATGTAGTCCTGCCACTCCTGCCGCTTCGCCGCCAGAAATTGATTCGAAACGTGCTCGCCCAGTGCCTCCACGATCACGGCGTCCTTCTCCAGCTCGTCGCAGGCTTCTTCGAGATTTCGGGGCAGATCGTCGATTCTGAGCCGGCGTCGCTCGCGATGCGACATCTCCCAGATATTCGTGTTCACCGGTTCGCGCGCGTCAGCGTTCGTAGAAATGCCGTCGAGACCGGCTGCTAACTGCACGGCCAACGCCAGATATGGATTCGCCGAGGGGTCTGGAATTCGTAGCTCGACGCGCGTACCTGTCCCCCGGCGGTCGGGAATCCTGATCATCGGCGAGCGATTGCGCATCGACCAGGCGACGTTCACCGGCGCTTCGTAACCCGGGACCAGTCTCTTGTATGAGTTCACCAGCGGGTTGGTGATGGCGGTAATCGCCCGCGCGTGACGCAGCAGTCCGCCTATGTAGTGCAGCGCCGTCGCCGACAGCTCCCACTCCGCACTTTTGTCCCAGAAGGCGTTCTCCGCACCGCGAAAAAGCGACTGATGGGTGTGCATGCCGCTCCCGTTCTGACCGAAGATCGGCTTCGGCATGAACGAAGCGGTGAGGCCAAAGGTGCGCGCGACGTACTTCACCACAAATCTGAATGTCGCGATGTTGTCAGCCGTCTTCAGCGCCTCTGCATACCTGAAGTCGATCTCGTGCTGCCCGTGCGCGACCTCGTGATGCGCCGCTTCGACCTCGAAGCCCATTCGCTCGAGGACATCGACAATGGCCCTCCGGGCATCCTCGCCAAGATCCGCGGGCGCGAGATCGAAATACGAGCCGACGTCGTGGGTGACGGTCGAGGGTTCTTCATCGGCCCGGGGCTTGAACATGAAGAACTCGGCTTCCATCCCGGCATTCATCGTGAAGCCGAGCGTTGCCGCCCGCGCAATCATTTTCTTGAGCACACCACGGGGGTCGCCAGCGAACGGCTTACCGTCAGTGGTATTGATATCGCAAATAACTCTGGCGACGCGGCTGTTCTCATCGCCCCAGGGAAAGATCTGGAAAGTGCTGAGGTCGGGAGCAAGCAGCATGTCGGACTCCTCGATCCGAACAAAACCTTCTATCGAGGATCCGTCGAACATCATGTCACCGGCCAGTGCCTTCTCGAATTGCGAGGCCGGTACCTCGACATTCTTGTTAATGCCGAGGATGTCCGTGAATTGCAGTCTTAGAAATCGAACATTGTTGGCAGCCGCCAGCTCGAGGATGTCTTTGGAGCTTGCGCCTGAGGTATCGGGAACGCTGGAGCGATGTCGAGGCATGGGCATCAACCTACCTCCGTTGGGATTTTTTTGCAAATCTTGCACGGCAAAGCTCCAATTCCTTGCATATTTGACCGTAAACCACCAATATGAACGTTCAATTGCGTGTGTTTTGCACTTTTCGAGTTCATAAACCCCATTGAGCCACCCATGACCGCCGCTTCAATCACCCCCCGCAAGGCCCTGCTGACAGACATCACGACCCGCGAGCCACGGGTCGCGCCCGGATTCAACGAGGACGGAATCCCCGGACCGACTTCGGAGTATTTCGGAATCAACACTCTCGGTGTCAGACAGCTCCGCGATAAGCTCCCGCGTGAAGTCTTTGCGAGCCTCGCCGCATCCATCCGACACGGCAAGAAACTCGACCTCGCCGTAGCGCCTGCCGTTGCGCAGGTGATCAAGGAATGGGCGATAGCACGCGGCGTCACCCACTTCACCCACTGGTTTCAACCGCAGACCGGCCTCACCGCGGAAAAGCACGATGCTTTCTTCGCATTCGACGACGATCGTCAGCCGATGGAGTCCTTCACCGGCGATCAACTGATTCAGAGCGAGCCCGACGCATCGAGCTTTCCCTCTGGCGGACTGCGCGCAACCTGGGAAGCTCGCGGCTACACTGCGTGGAATCCCGCCAGCCCGGTGTTCATCGTTGAATCAACTGGTGCACGAACGCTGTGCATTCCCTCGGTGTTCATCGGCTACAACGGCGAAGCACTCGACGAAATGACACCACTGCTTCGCAGCTCCGACGTTCTCTCCCAGAGAGCGATCGCACTTCTCGACCTGCTCGGCGACAAAGGTGTGCAACGCGTTTTCACGACGCTTGGCCCCGAACAGGAATATTTCCTGATCGATCGCGCGCATTTTGGGATGCGGCCTGACCTCGTCATGGGCGGACGCACTCTCATTGGCGCACCACCGCCGCGCGGCCAGCAGCTCGAGGATCACTATTTCGGCGGCATCCCCGAAAGAATTCAGGGCTGCATCTCCGAAGCCGAGTTCGAGCTCTACAAGCTCGGCGTTCCGATCACCACCCGACATAACGAAGTCGCGCCGTGTCAGTTCGAGATGGCTCCATATTTCGAGGAGACCGATCTCGCGGTGGACCACAATCAATTGGTGATGGCGACACTGCGTCGCGTCGCACTACGCCACGGGCTGCAGGCGCTCCTTCACGAGAAGCCGTTCGCCGGAATCAATGGATCTGGAAAGCATTGCAACTGGTCGATGTCGGTGATAGCGGATTCGTCGGACATCGACGGCGTCAATCTTCTCAAGCCCGGCAAGACTCCGCATCACAACATTCGATTCCTGATTTTCCTCGCCGCCGTGCTGAAAGGTGTCCACAAGCATTCGGGCCTGCTCCGCGCCGGGATCGGGACGTCGGGTAATGAGCACCGGCTCGGCGCGAACGAAGCGCCGCCCGCAATCATCTCGGTGTTCATGGGCGACATGCTCACCCGGGTCATCGAGGAGATCGCCGCCGGAAAAGGCTCGGCGACCGCCAAGGAGCAAATGATCAAACTTGGTGTGGAGAAGCTTCCAGAAGTTCGCCGGGATAACACCGACCGCAATCGCACGTCGCCGTTTGCATTTACCGGACAGAAATTCGAGTTCCGCGCCGTCGGCTCCTCTGCGTCGATCGCGTTCCCGGTCGCACTTCTCAACACCGCCGTCGCTGACGCCATTGGCGAGATCACCGAGACGCTGCGCGAAACACTCAAGAAGACCAAGTCGGTCGATGATGCGGTGCTCAAGGTCGTCCGCGATGTATTCAAGGACACTGCGGCGATCCGATTCGAAGGCAACAACTACTCCGAAGACTGGGTGAAGGAAGCGAAGAAGCGCGGACTGCCGAACCTCCGTCGCACCCCGGAGGCGTTGAAGGAAATGATCTCGAAGCAGTCACGATCAGTTCTCACCAAACTGGGAGTTCTCACCAAAGAGGAGCTCGAGTCGCGCTATCATGTTCGAGTCGAGCGGTACGTGAAGGACATGCTGATCGAGCTGCACACGTTGCGTGAGATGGTGGACACGCTCGTCATTCCCGCCGCATTCAGCTATCTCGGTCAGCTCGCCGATGCCGCATCACAGGCGAAGACCGCGGGAATCGCCGTAATTCCACAGGTAACGACGGCCAACCAGATCGGCGAGCTGGTGCAGGAGCTTCAGGAGTATCGCGAAGACCTCAGTGACGTCATCGCGCGCGTCGAAGCCAAGCACGACGATCCATCCGGTCAGGCCGAGATGCTCACCAGCGAAGGCGCGGACGCCATGGCCGAGGTACGCAAGGTCTGTGATTCCCTCGAGTTGTCGGTGAGCGACGAGTGCTGGCCGCTGCCGAAGTATCGGGAGATGCTCTTCCCGGTCTAAAAGGCAACGTACGACTACCGGCTTGAGGCTGAGGGCCGGCCGGCCCGAGGCTGGTCGTATGTTGCTGTTGCGCGCGATGCGTAGCTATACGCAGACAACTAAGTTGTTCGCATGTCATCGCCTTCTACAAGCACAACCGCCTGCCCGGCCTGCGGCACCCTCAGCTCGGGCCGCTTCTGCCCCAATTGCGGCTCCCCACTCGCCGGCACTGCTTGCTCCAGCTGTAAGGAGGAGCTCAGCCCCGGCGCTAAATTCTGTCACCGATGTGGAACGGCAGTTAATGCAAATGCGCCAGTCGCGCCGGCATCGAAGACCAACGCGCTTCCCTGGATAGTCGCGGCGCTCGCATTCCTCGCGCTCTTCGCGATGGCAGCTGGGCGCGGCTTCAACGCGCGACCAAGCAGCACTGTCGACGCCCCGCAAAACGCGTTGCCCCAGGCTGGGCTCGATGATCGCGGGGCAGGAACCGATGACGAGTCGGGCGCACAAGGAGTGCGCGCTCCTGACATTTCCAGTCTGTCACCTCAGGAGCGGGCCGATCGTTTGTACAATCGAATCATGCTTCTCGCCAGTGCGGGAAAGATCGATAGCGTACAATTTTTCGCGCCGATGGCCTTGACTGCTTATCAAATGCTCTCGCCTCTCAACGCCGATCAGCGTTACGATATGGGACGCATTGGTGAGGTCGTCGGCGCACTGCCCCTCGCCAAGGCGCAGGCTGACTCCATACTGCGTGAAAACCCAAACCACCTGCTGGGGCTGATTCTCGAAGCACGCTTGGCAACGATCGCGGGTGACACCGCGCAGCTGCGGGCATACGAGCGAAGGCTGGTTGCCGCGCAAAAGACTGAGCTCGCTACCAAACGCGATGAATACGCTCGACACCAGGACGATATCAGCAACGCACTTCAACAGGCTCGCAAGAATCTGGCAACGAGGACATGACGTCGAATCGCACCATTCATCTCGCACATAGCCCCGATTCGGACGACGCATTCATGTTCTATGCGCTCGCCGACGGACAAATCGATACGCAGGGCATCGAATACGTTCACGAGCTCCAGGACATCGAGACTCTGAACGGACGCGCGATGCGCGGCGAGCTCGATGTGACGGCGGTTTCGATTCATGCGTACGCGTACCTCTCCGATCGCTACGCTCTGCTTCCGCACGGCGCTTCGATGGGCGACGGATACGGACCAATGCTTGTTTCGCGCAGCCCGATGACCCGAGATGATGTGGCTGGCAAGCGCATCGCTGTGCCCGGTATGATGACCAGCGCCTATCTGGCGCTCAAGCTGTACGAGCCCGACTTCGTTCCAGTCGTGGTACCCTTCGATCAGGTTGGGCAGGTTGTGCTGGACGGCCAGGTGGACGCCGGGCTTCTGATCCACGAAGGGCAGCTAACCTACAAGGACGAAGGCTTGCACCTCGTCGCGGATATGGGTGCGTGGTGGCTCGAAAAAACAGGCCTGCCGCTGCCACTCGGCGGCAACGTCATCCGCAAAGACATGCCGCCCGATATGCAGAAGAAAGTGTCTCGCCACCTTCGTCAGAGCATCGCCTACGGGCTCGACCACCGTAAGAGCGCGCTCGACCATGCCATGCGCTATGCGCGCGGGCTCGAACGCAGCAAAGCGGATGAGTTCGTCGGTATGTACGTCAACGACTGGACGCTGGATTACGGCGAGCGCGGTCGCGCCGCGATTCGTCTCTTTCTCGATGAAGGCGTCAGGTCTGGGGTCATCACACGTCCGGTAACGGTGGAGTTCGTTGACGACTGAGCTCGTCGCTGAGCTCCAGCGACGGGCAGCGCGCTTCGCCGCCGTCGCGAACGTTCAGCAGGCCATCTCCGCGACTATCTCACTGAAGCAGGCATATCGTGAGATCTACAAAGCGGTGGCTTCAGTGGTTGACGCTCCCTGCTTTGCATTGGTGATCGCCGATCAGCCAGGCGAGCAATTCGAGGCACACTGTATCGTGGTGGATTCCCAGGAAAGAGAAGACGAGAGCGTCCAGAACTTTCCGAACGGCACTGCAACGATCTCCAGAGTCTTCAAGACCGGCGTTCCCATCATCTCTTCAAAGCCTGAGCAATGGTGGACCGGAACCATTTTTCAGGTCGCGGCCAGGCGCGAGGTGCAGAGCGAGATAACAGCGCCCCTCACCTACCACGATCGCACCGTAGGAGTGATGCAGATCCTGTCGTACAAGCAGCACGCGTACGACTCGCACGACCTCGACCTCATCATGCTCATCGCGCGTCAGGCAGCGGTCGCGATCGAGAACGCGCGGCTCTTCGATGCGCAGCGCGGCGAACAGCGGCAGACTGAGGCGGCGGCCGAGATCGCGCGGCTTGCCTTGCGAAAAGTCACCGTCGCCCACGCCAGTCACAACATCCTCAAGATCCTCGACGAGGTCGTACCTTCCCACGGGAAAGCGATCGGAATTCTTGCCGGCGACGCCGATACCATCTATTGCGTCGCCGCCAATGGATCGTGCGCGACCATGGAAGGACTCACCGCGCCCGTGAGCCACAGCGCTGTCCGCGCCGCGTGGCTCAGCGAGGAGCCGATATTCGTCGAGAACCTTCGCGAAAGCGCACATACTCCCGACCGCGTGCCCGCAGAGCCGGCGATCACCATTCCACTGATCGCCAGCAATCGCCGCCTGGGAATTCTGATCGTTACGTCGGAGACGCCACAGCTCCAGGGAGGTCCCAACGGAGACGCGTTGCTGCGCCTGGCACCAGCCGTGGCGTTGGCCATCGACGTTCTTCTTCTTAGCGAGGACGAGCAGCGGATACACGCGCGCGAGCGAACACTGGCAGCGGCGCTCGCTACGATGGACCAGCCGGTTCTCATTCTCGGCGTCGACGCCAAAGTACAGTACGCCAACACCGCCGCCATCAAGGAGTACGGTTACGACGCGGCCGAGATAAGCTCCCTTTCCGTCGACGATTTTGTCGTTAAGTCAGCTGAGCGCTCGCGACGCCAGACGATTCCTGCGCTGCCGCTCGACAAACCTCTCTGGACGGGCGAGCACATCCACCGCCGGAAGGATGGATCGGAATTCCCGGCAGCCGTCACGCTCAGTCACATCCGCGATGAGAATGACAATATCGTTGGCCTCGTCGTCGGCGTCAGAAACCTCACCGAGGAGCAGAAGGTTGCCGACCATCTCGGTCGAACAGAAAAACTCGCGGCGATCGGTGAGCTGGTAGCCGGCGTCGCGCACGAATTGAACAACCCGCTGACCGGCATTTCGACATTCGCCCAACTCCTTCTCGAGGATCGTCTTCAGGGAGAACAGTTCGAGTCGGTGAGCCTGATAAAACGTGAGGCGGACCGGGCGATCGGCGTTATTCGTGACCTGCTGCTTTTTGCGCGCAAGACAGACGCACGGGACGTCGCCGTTGACATCAACACGATTGTCAAACACACCGTGCGTCTGCGCGCATTGGCATCTCGCTCGAGCGGCATCGAGGTGCATATGCACCTCGATGAATCCAACCCGCAGGTTCGCGGTGACGAGCAGAAGCTGCAACAGGTACTGCTCAATCTCATAGTGAATGCAGAGTCGGCAATGGATGGCGCAGAGCTTCGTCATCTCACCGTCACAACTCAGAGAAAGCAGAGCACTGTGCAGGTGATGGTCTCCGATACAGGCCACGGCATGCCGCCAGCCGTTGCACAGCGGGTATTCGAGCCTTTCTTCACCACCAAGACATCGGGCAAAGGAACCGGCCTGGGACTCAGTGTGAGTTACGGCATTATCCAGGCACACGAAGGCACGATATCAGTGGAGAGTGAGCCCGAGATCGGGACGACCTTCACTATTCTTCTGCCGATCTATACCGAGGGAAGGAAATGACGCGGATTCTGATCGTCGACGACGAGGAGACGATCCGTCTCGCGCTGCGGAAGTTTCTGCGATCGCGCGGCTTCGATGTCGAGATTGCCGGCTCCGGCGATCAGGCGCTGGAGATATTGGCAAAGCAGTCGTTCTCTCTGATGCTCTGCGATGTTCGCATGCCGGGCATGACGGGCGTGCAGCTGGTTCCGCAGGCGCGAGCAATCGATCACGATCTCGGCATCATCATGCTGACGGCCGTCAACGATGCCGCAACGGCGACCGAAGTTCTTTCTGCCGGCGCATCCGACTATCTCATGAAGCCTGTCGAGCTCGCAGATCTGCAGCAGGCGGTCGATCGAGCGCTCAACAAACGCGCGGAGCTCATTGAGCAGCGGCGACTCGACAAGCTCATTAGGGAAGAAGTTGCGCTTCGTACCGCAGAGCTTGAGCGCGAAAAAGAATCCCTGCGCCTGATGTCGGTAAGCATCGCGGAGACGTTGATCAATGCAATGGAAGCCAAGGATCTCTATCTCCGCGGCCATTCCCAGCGGGTCGCCGAGCTTGCCGGTCAGCTCGCCGAAGAGTTGGATCTGGATGAAGCCGTGTGCGAAGACCTGCGGGTGGCCGGACGTCTTCACGATGTCGGAAAGATCGGGATCCGCGAGGCAATCCTGAACAAACCCGACCGTCTGACGTTCGAGGAATTCGAGCACGTCAAGCGACACGTTCAGATCGGCCTGGACATCCTTGCCCCGCTGTTCCACATCAAGCAGCCGCTCAAGTACGTCGAGCACCACCATGAGCACTGGAATGGAGCGGGCTACCCGCTCGGCCTCGCCGGGGAAGACATTCCGCTTGGGGCGCGGATCCTTTGCGCAGCCGACACCTTTGACGCCCTGACGTCAAAACGGGCGTACCGCGAGCCGCTCGAACCGCGGGCAGCGTTGGAGCATCTGAAAGTGGACGTCGGCAAACAATTCGACCCGTGTGTTTACGACGCGCTCGTTCGTGTAATCAGCCGGAGATTGGCGCAGCACCCATAACTCAACCAGATCGCTCGGTCTGGTCTCCGTCGCCTATCCATTTGGTCCAGTGCGCAGCCGCTTGACGCCGCCCGCCGAGTGTTGTATTCGGTGTGCAATTGCGAAGCAGGTTCGTGCGTCCATGCACAAGGCACGCGACGTGCAGCGGGCGAAAGTCAGAAAATTGCGCGCTACTCCAGTGCGAGTGCTGACATTCTATGGGAGGGGCAAATGCCGAGCGGTGAATCAGTGGAGCCATTGCGTTTTGCAGACGACGACGACCCAGATGGTGATCTCGGTGGCTTCAGTCGCGGCAAGCGTTCCTACGACGATGACGACGACGAGGATGGCGGCTGGGCGATAAACGAGGATCACAGCGATCGCCTGTGGGATAGTGCTGAAGATGCGGACGATGATGAAGAAACAGACTCCGACGCGACGGTCGTGAGCGAAGCCGACGATGACGACGAAGAAGAAGAGGAAGATCTTTTTGGCGGCGGTGCTCCGCGGGGAAGAAGGGGCCGTCCGAAAGGATCCGGCAAAAAGCAGGAATCCTCGCTTACCGGTGGTGGGAGTGCTGGAGGTGGCGGCAGCGCAGCGGGCGGTGGACTGGGCGGTCTTGGCGGGACGAGTTCTGGTTCGTCAGGCAGCTCCGGACTGGGCGGAACCTCTACGACCCCGAGCGGGGGATTTGGCGGAACTTCGTCAGGATTGGGCTCCTCACGTACGCCGTCGGTTGGCGGCGGCGCAGCTTCAAGTTCTGGTCGAACCGGGACGGGATCGAGCTCCAGCAGCGGTCGGTCTGGCGGGGGAATGGCTTCCGGTGGCGGAACCGGAGCGCCATCCAGCTCGGCTAGTCGATCCGGATCGGGGTCGACGAGTGGATCGACGTCGGGATCATCGGGTGGATCCAGAAAGAAGGCCACCAAGAGCGCGTCCCGGTCTTCCAGCGGCAAAAAGTCCACTGGAAAAAAGGCTGGCGGCACCCGGAACAGCGCGTCCCGTGCGGGAGGAGCAAAGAAGGCAGGCGCCCGTAAGTCTGGCGGCAAGAAAACGTCGGCGCGAAAGGCGTCTGGTAGCCGGTCGAGCGGGGGGTCAAAATCGGGCGGTCGCAAAGGCGGAGGCTCGAAGAAGCGGTCAAAGCGGTAATTTTCCCTGCCCCCGTGCGCTGTGCCTGAGGCGCGGTTACTCTCAAGTAACCGCGCTTTTTTTCTTGAACACCCGGTAGTTCTGAGACAGTTTCTTGGCTGACCCCAGCGAGGTGTGATGCAGGACAACGAAGGCGAGGAACGTGAAGGATCCTGGAGAAAAATCCTTTTGTCCGGTGGTGCCCTGCTCGGGGTTGCCGCCGCGTACAATGCTATTGCCCGGAAAGGCGTCGACCAACTCACGAATCTGATTGGCGGTGAGGAGGGCGGCTTCGAATGGCGGGACCGGCGCGTCGCATTCACCAAACGCGGAAAAGGTCCGCCGATCCTTCTCATCCACGGGATTCACGCCGCCTCCTGGTCGTACGAATGGCGAAACAACGCCGAGGCCCTCGGGCGAAACAACACCGTTTACACGTTGGATCTCCTCGGTTTCGGGATGTCCGATCGGCCCGCGATTCGATATTCGGCACGGCTTTACATCTCTCTTATCTCCGATTTTGTAAGCAGAGTTATCGACGAGCCGACGGTTCTTGTCGCGTCGTCTCTCTCTGCCGCTTACGCGATCGTGCTCGCCGCTCGTGATCCGCATCGCTTCCCAGCCGTCGCGCTCATCGCGCCGTCCGGGTTGGTGCGCTTGAACGAACCGGTCGGAATCGGAGGTGAGGCCGGCCGTCTGGCTGTGGACACTCCGATCGCCGGAACCGCAATGTTCAACGCACTCGTCTCGCGCCCGCAGCTTCGTCGTTATCTGAAGAACGCGTACTCCAATGATGCGTTGGTCACTCGCGAGCTCGTCGAGATCTACTACTCCACCTCCCATCAGAGGGGTGCT
>JBJMOT010000145.1:0-11953 GCA_045803585.1 Gemmatimonadaceae bacterium | reverse complement strand
GCGCCGCAACTCACGAGAAGGTTCAGGCCGCCCCACCCCATCTCCGGCAAATAGGTGTAAATGCGGCGCGGCATACCGAGCAATCCGAGGATGTGCATCGGAAAAAACGTCACGTTCATACCGATGAAGAACAGCCAGAAATTCCATTTTCCCAGACGCTCGCTCAACATCCGTCCGGTGACCTTGGGGAACCAGAAGTAGAACGCCCCGAAGAGGGGGCACACCGCTCCACCCAGCAGCACATAATGGAAGTGGGAGACTACGAAGTAGGTGTCGTGCGCCTGCAGATCAAAGGGGATCGACGCTACCATCACGCCGGTCATTCCACCAATGATGAAGAGAACGAAAAATCCGAGCACGAACAGGAACGACGTGGTGTATCGCGGTCGCCCCGACCATATCGTCGCGATCCAGCAGAATATCTGTACTCCGCTGGGGAGCGCGATCGCCGTGCTTGCAGCCGTGAAGAAACTCTGACCGAGCGCGGGCAAAGGTGTGGCGAACATGTGGTGCACCCACAGCCCGAATCCGAGAAACGCGGTGGTGATCAGCGACAAAACCATCGCCGGATAGCCGAAGATCGGACGGCGGGTAAAGGCCTCGATCATCGACGACATCATTCCCAGCGCGGGAATGAAGATGATGTAGACCTCTGGATGCCCGAAGAACCAGAACAGGTGCTGCCAAAGGAGCGCGTCTCCTCCCTCGGCGGGGTTGAAAAAATGCGTGTCGATCAGTCTGTCCGCCGCCAACATCGAGCTGCTGACGACGATCGCCGGGAGCGCGAAGATGATCATGAACGCGGTGATCAGCTGCGCCCATACGAACAATGGCATTCTGTTGAGCGACATTCCCGGCGCGCGCTGCTTGAAAATGGTGGTGACTATTTCCACTGCGCCGATCAGTGCAGCGATCTCGGTGAACGTGATCATCTGCGCCCAGACATCTATCCTCTTACCCGGGGAGTACTGCGGCCCCGACAGCGGAACGTACGCGAACCAGCCAGCATCCGGGCCAGTGTTGTAGAAGAAAGCCACGTAAAGCAGGATCCCACCGAACAGGTACATCCAATAACCGAGCGCATTCAGTCGGGGGAAAGCGACATTGCGCGTCCCGATCATCAGCGGGACCATGTAGAGCCCGATTGCCTCCATCACCGGCACGGCAAACAGGAACATCATCGTGCTGCCGTGCATGGTGAAGATCTGATTGTACAGATCCGGCCCGATGAAACGGTTTTCCGGACGCGAGAGCTGCGCGCGCATCATTCCCGCCTCGAGTCCTCCGAGGATGAAGAAGATGACCGCGGTGACGATGTAGCGTTTGGCGATCGACTTGTGGTTTGTCGAGGTCAGCCACGCCCAAAGTCCGCTGCCTTCGTTCCACGAGCTCGAGAGTCGGGCGCGTATTTCGTCTTCCTCCGGTATCGTCAGAATACCGGGCCGATCGGCTGGATCGTTGAAGGCGGGGAGTGCGTGCGCGTGCGCCATTACTTCAACGTCCCGAGATAGGCCAGCAGCGCCTGGAGCGCCTGCGGATCGAGTTGGTTCGGCGGCATTTTCGCGCCCGGCTTGATGCTCTGCGGATCGAGGATCCAGCCAGCGAGATTCCCGACAGTGTTGGGAAGAGAGCCGGCTGCGATAGTGCGACGGCTGGCCAAGTGGGTAAGATCTGGCCCATAGTGACTGCCGGCGCCGGTGCCGCTGATCGAATGACACATCGCGCAGGTGCCGCTCAGAAAGACACGTTCGCCCGCCTGCGCCAACGAGTCGCTCGGGCTGGAAGCCGGAGACTGCTGCGACGTCAGCCAGCTCTCGAAGTTGGCGCGCGGCTCGGCGACGATGAAGAACGCCATCTTCGCATGCTGGTGACCACAGAATTCAGCGCATTGGCCGCGATACACGCCAGCCGTATCGGCGCGGAACCACGTTCTCGTCTCGTGACCCGGGATGAGATCCTTTTTCCCGTCGAGATTCGGCGCCCAGAAACTGTGGATCACATCGCTGGACGTCATCTT
Organism: Gemmatimonadaceae bacterium; assembly: GCA_045803585.1. GTDB lineage: Bacteria > Gemmatimonadota > Gemmatimonadetes > Gemmatimonadales > Gemmatimonadaceae > UBA4720. The sequence continues at coordinate 9,936 of JBJMOT010000145.1, read as the reverse complement.
GATGAACACCGCCCGTCCAACGGGGACATGAATCTCGTTGGCGGTCTCGACAATGTTTTGGGGGTTTGCCTCGTCCGGGTACTTCACTTCCCACCACCACTGATGGCCAACGACATCGATCCTCAATGGCCGCAGACCTCCGACCCGCGACAACGATCTCGCCGCCGACACGTCGACAAAAAGGAATAGAAGCAGAATCAGCGCGGTTACCGCAGCAGCTGAAGCGACCCATCGCACTCGCGTTCGCTCCCGAACCGGTTCGTCGCTATCGTCTCGAGCGAATGCGATCGGACGCGTCGTGGCGCGTCTGAGAACCAGGAAAAGTGCTCCGATTACAATCACGTAAACCACACTCGCCGTGATCACGAGAAACCAGCTCAGGTGCGAGATCGCCGCCGCTTTCGGGCCCTTCGGATCGAGCGCCGACTGAAATCCGGAGCACGCTGAAGAAAATCCGGCGAGGAAAAGCGCACCGCCCCGCACCGTTCCGCGGCGCAGCATGGCCGCGATCATGGTTTCTCTGACGGCGGCGGGACGAAGGTCGGCTCCGGATGTCCCTTGTCGCGCGCCTGTTCCGACTCCTTGAACATCATGTGGTCGTCACGAGTAGTTCTGACCGCCTTGCCCTGAAGACCCCCGAGGGCGCGGACATACGCGGCCAGCTCCCACACCTGGTAATTGGGAATCCTGCCTTTAAACGCAGGCATTCCACCCGGACGACCCTCAATGATCGTGGCAAAGATGTTCTGCGGGTCGCTACCATAGATCCACTCGTTGTCGGTGAGCGGCGGACCGATTCCGCCGCCACCATGGGAGTGACATCCGCTGCAGTTCATCTGGTTGAAGAGGTTCTTGCCTTCGCTCACCGCGTAGGCGTTGTCCTCGTAAGGGTTACGCATGCCGGCCTTGACGAAGGCCGGCCCAGGCTGGAGCTCGCTCACAATGACGTCGTTGGATGCTGTCGCCGCGGGCGGCAATTCCCGGAAGCGACGCTGTTCCCGCTTACAGCCGACGAGGGCGGTTGCCATGAGTGCGGCTACCGCGAGTTTCCGTGCAGTCATGTCGCTGGTCCTGCGCGCCCGACATCGATCCTCGGCACGCCGTAGTCCTGAAGAATCCGATCGATCTCACCGCGTCGGTGCTCGATGACGGCGTTCAGCTGATCGCGCAGTACGTCGTTGCCGCGTCGTACACCCATGGAGATGTCGAACACGAACGGAAGAAAAGGCAGGTCGATCTGCGGTGACACCGGCGTGATATCCAGCGGCACTCCTTCATGCTTGGCGAAGTAGCCCGCCAACGGCCCCCACGCGACACCGATGTCCACATCGCCATGCGCCACCGCGTCGATCAGACGCGCCGGGGGATTCGGCTGACGATAATCGCCGTAAACGCTGTAGCCGCGCACGTTGGTGATGATGTTTCGCCTGGAAAGGGCGTGCGCGGGTGGAGTGTTGGTCGCGTCGTCGCCGATCAGCTGGACTCCAATCCGAAGTTTCCTGAGCCGCGGATCGTCGAACGACGCGACCTTCAAATGTCTATCGTCGCGAGTGACAAAGACGTAGGTGGACCTGTAGTACGGCACAGTGGTCCTCACCAGCTCGAAGCTCGAAGGCACGCCGATCAGAACGTCGCACTTGTTCTGGTTGATAGTGTTGCGGACGAATCCTCGGCGCTGCGCCCACCAGAGGTAGGTCAGTTTGGAATTCAGGTCGCGCGCCACGAGCTCTGCGATTCTATTCTCGAATCCCTGCTGCTGCTCATTGGAGAAAGGCAGGTTGTTCGGATCCGCGCACACTCTCAGTTCGCGCGAAGTGGTCGCTGCCCGCGCGGGGCCGCATGCAAGCACCATCACTGCCAGTCCCGCGACGAGCGCCGCGGAGACGCCACGGGAAGTCGTCATATCAAGGGAGCGAGAACACATAGAGCGTCCCTCCCTTGTTAGTGACATTAGGAAGGTCGGTCATGGTGTTGACGAAGCCGAGCGCGGCCGAAGAGTCGCGGGGATCGATTCCACCGGCGACAATCGCCCCGGACCATCCACCGACGCCAGACAGGATCGCGATGTACTGCTTGCCGTCCGGCCCGCGGTAACTCACCGGCTGTCCGATGATTCCGGAGCCCGTCTTGAATTTCCAGAGCTCCTTTCCGGTCTGTGCATCGACCGCTTTGAACCATCCTTCCATCGTACCGTAGAACGCCACGTTACCAGCCGTAGCGAGCGCTCCGCTCCACACGGGGAAATTCTCCGCAATCCGCCAGACCAGTTTGCGCGCGACCGGGTCCCACGCGTCGAAAAAGCCGCGATTGCCTCCGGGCCCGGGTGACATCTTGACGTTCATTCCGACAAACGGAGTTCCAGCGATGTAGTTCGCTTCAACAGACTCGACATCCTGGCAAAGGTTCTGGTGCGGGATGTAGATCAGTCCGGTCATCGGCGAAAAAGCGGACGGCTGCCAGTCCTTCGCACCTGGCGCGGCAGGGCAGGCGTTCCGTATCACTTCCCCCATCCTCGGGCCTTTCTCGTCGACATACTTGATACGGCCGGTCTTCAGATCCACGCCGCTCGAGGTATTGATGTATCCGAATGGATCGGCCGAGAGCACCTGCCCGTTCGTTCGGTCGATCGTGTAGAGATATCCGTTGCGGTCAGGATGAATCAGAACTTTCCGCGTCTGCCCGTTGATCGGGATGTCCAGCAGAATGTTCTCATTGACGCCATCGTAGTCGTGCAAGTCGTGCGGACTCATCTGGTACGCCCAGACCGCGTCGCCGTTATCTGGATCGCGCGCGAAAAGCGTCGAGCTCCATTTATTGTCTCCCGGACGCTGCTCCGGATTCCATGGACCGGGATTGGCAGATCCGTAGTAGATCAGATTGAGCTGAGGATCGTAGGAGATCCAACCCCAAACGCCGGCACCACCGATCTTCCACGTATCACCGGGCCACGTTTTTACGCCGAGGTCCGGCTTTTTGTCATCCGCATAGAAGGGCTTGAAGCGCGGACCGATCTTCACATCGGCATCGGGTCCGGTATGGTATGCGCGCCACGCGAGCTTGCCCGTTCCGAGGTCGAGGGCGGTGAGCCAGCCGCGAATGCCGAACTCGCCGCCGCTGTTGCCGACGATGACTTTGTTTTTTACGATGAGCGGAGCCATCGTCATGCTCTCGCCAAGGTTGATCTCGCCGACCTTGGTTCGCCAAACCTCCTTGCCAGTCGCGGCGTCCACGGCCACGGTCTGATTGTCGAGAGTATTGTAGACGATCTTGCCGTCAGCGTATGACGCCCCACGGTTGACGACATCGCAGCATGCAACGCCCTGCGCGGCGGCGATGGGGCCGGGCTTGTACACCCACTTCATGGGAGCGCCCGGCTTCGTCAGATCGAGCGCATATAAATAGTTGGGGAACGGTGTCACGATGTACATCGTGCTGTTCACAACCAGCGGCGCTGCTTCCTGGCCTCTCAGAACTCCGGTTTCGAACGTCCATGCGAGCCGGAGATCCTTGACGTTTGCAGCGGTGATTTGATTCAAGCCACTGAATCGCGTGCTCGCGTAGTTCTTTGCCGGCCGCACCCACTGGCCGTCCTCTGCTTCGGACGCGATCGCTCCGCCGTTGGTCCGACCGGCAATCGGCGTGACGGTCGGATTGCCTGGCGTTTGCGCAACTTCGTCCGCCGGTTTCGAGCCGGAACACCCCGCTGTGAGTGCCGCGAGCAGGAGCGAGCCCGCGAGTTTGATTTTCAAATTGGGAAGAACCACCGTAGTGCGCGCCATGAACCCTCGTCGTGTTCACTCGGGGAGCTGGTGCATTACAATTGCACTGTTTTGTGAAACCGTCCGCAGTTGGTGGCGACAATTGCAGAAACTATTCCGCAGTCGGTGGAATCCGTTTTTCATTCGCAGCTAACACCACGCGTCATGCATCATCACTCAGAATCGAGGCGACGTTTCGGATTAGCGTACGCCATCCGACATTTTTTTTGTACAGTGACTTGTGTTGTTTTTGTACTACCCTTGACCAGCAGCGGAGCGAGAGGTCAGAGCACAGCGCATAACTCATTGCGCATCGGACTCCTGACGGCCGCCCGTGCCAATTCCATTTCCAGATCGATCGAGCGCGGCGTCCATCTCGGCGCCGCCGAAGCAAGACAAACGGCCAACTTGTTCGGCAATGATGTTGAGCTGTTCGAAGCGCCAGCCGCCCCTGGTCCGGTAGCGAGAGCCGCGAAATTGTTATCTGAGCGTAAGGTGCAGGTGATTATCGGATCTTCACCGGATGACGCCGACGCGCTCTCGAGATTCGCTCAGCAGAGCCACATCGTTTTCCTGAACGTAGCGTCCAGATCCCCAGAGCTTCGCAGTGCCTGCCGGCGCAACACGTTTCATATAGAAGCGTCCGACGCGATGTATTCCGCCGCTGAATCCCTGGCAACACGTCCAGCATCGCGCGCCGGACGAGAGGCGCTAACTGCGGGCCACATGGTTTCCACGAATTTGTGGTCGCCAACGCTGGAGAAGTACGGCGCCAGCCAGATCAACGACCGGTTTCGCGCTCGCTATGGAACCGGCATGGACGGAGGCGCGTGGGCAGGCTGGGCTGCGGTGAAAATGGTGTCCGAGTCGTCTCTCCGCGCCCGCTCAAACGACGCATCGAAACTCATTGCTTATCTGGAATCACCGGGAACGACCTTCGACGGACACAAGGGGTGGCCACTCAGTTTCCGCGCTGTCGATCATCAGTTACGCCAACCGTTGTACGTCGCGACGCGAAATCCGGCCGAGGCCAATCGGGAAACGGTTCGCGATGTGCCCGAGCTCCGCGGCGGCGGGACAGAAGCTGCGCCAGCCGGCGGCGCGCGACTCAATCCTATGCTGGATCGGATCGTCGGCGCACCGCCGGGGGCCGGCTGCGGATGGGCTCGTTAATCTCGAAGCCGTTGCCGGAGCTTCGATCCGTCTGCACCGCGTTTGCTGTGCTCACGTTGTGGTCGCTGCCCGCGCAGTCGCAGGGAAAGTTGATAGCGGTTAGCAACGAAGCCGGCCACACCGTCACGCTTATCGACGCTGCTACACTGAAGGTGACGCGCAACATCGCGGTTCCTCAGCGACCGCGAGGAATCGAGTTCAGCCCGGACGGGAAGCGCATCTTCGTTGCGCTCAGCGACCCGCAGAAGAACGTCCAGACCAGCGGCGATGGCATCGTTTCCATCAACATCGCGACCGGGCGGATCGACGGGGTCTATCCGGCCGGGAGCGATCCGGAAAGATTCGCGATCACTCCTGACGGCAAGCGTCTTTACGCCGCCAACGAGGACGGAAGTTGGACATCCGCGACCGACATCGCCACGCGAAAGCTCGTCGCGACGCTCATCGTGGGGATCGAACCCGAGGGCGTCGCCATTACTCCCGACGGTCACTGGGTGTACGTCACCGCCGAGACCAGCAACAGCGTGTCGGTGATAGACGCGAGGACCAATAAGGTGGTGGCGAACTTTCTGGTCGACGTTCGCCCGCGAGCAGTCGCGTTCTCACCGGATGGTAAGACCGCGTATGTCACCGCGGAGATCGGTGGCAGCCTGTCGGTGATCGATACCAGGACGCGCCGTATTGTTCACACCGTGCCGCTTGAGAACCGTCAGGGGAAACCGGTTGGTCTCGCCGTTTCACCCGACGGCAATTGGGTCTACGTCGCAAACGGCAACGCCAACGCCGTTTCGATCGTCGACGCCCGACGGAACACAGTGGTGGGGCGGGTTCCGGTCGGGAGACGTCCCTGGGGAATCGCATTGTCGCGCGATGGAAAAACTCTCTACACCGCCGATGGACTGTCCGACGCGATGAGTGTAATCGATACTCGAACGCGAAAGGTCATCGGCTCCGTCAAAGTCGGCCGACAACCGTGGGGTGTGGCCGTCTCGCCATAAAAGCAAAAAAGGGAGCCAATCGGCTCCCTCTTTTTCGTCACAGATTTTTCTTACTGCTTGCGCAGCTCGATACTGCCGTTGACGCTGCTGGCGTGAATGTCTCGCCCGCCACTGCCGATTGTGCCCGAAGCGTGACGCGGGCCCCATTTGCCGGTGATCGTCAGCGGAAAATCGCTGTCGATTCCGCCGTGCACCGTTTCAAATTGGAATCGCGCGTCAAATCGCGCCGGGACATAAATGGACACTGACCCGTTCACGGTCTTGAAGTCCATATCTTCATCACCCTGAAGCGTCGCCATGCGGGCGTCGACGTTTCCGTTGACAGTCTCTGCGCTCACCGGACCAGCGGAGGTGTTGACGTCCACCCCGCCGTTCACAGTCCCCGCGCGCACCGGTCCATTCGTGTTACGTACGACCACACCGCCATTCACGGTGTTGGCACGCACCTCAGCGCCGACTTCACGCACCGAAACCCCGCCGTTCACCGAATGCGCGCCGACTTTTACCGACTTTGGAACGCGAACCGTGAACTTTACGTTGGTGTGATTCTCGTCGCTTCCGCGATGGCGAGACTGCGACAGACCGTCCTCTTCGCAACGCGAGTTGTTGTTCCAGATCGCGCAGATCGTCACGTTTCCGCCTTCCTGGACGACCTCGTAGTGAATGTCGTCCGGCGCCCGTCCGTTCGACCGCTTTTCCGCCACCAGGTGAACCATGTTGTCGGTGCTCGGCAGGAAATCGACAGAACCATTGACGTTGAACACGCTCATCCAGTGCCCGGCGTCGACTTTCCCATCCCAGCGCCAGGTGTCTCCTTCGCGACCGTATTGCTGCTGCGCGCCGAGTACGGGCGCCGCCATGATGAGGGCGATCGCCCCGATCGTTGTCTTATTCATCATTTCTCCGGGTGGTTGAGCCGCTGTTGATCTCTATCTCGCCGCTGAAGGTCTGCGCCGTAATTCTCGCCCTGCCGTCGCCAATCGTAAAGTTCATGCGGCCTTCCCTGCCGCTGCCCCTTTCCCGCGGCGGGATCGTTATCGGGAAATCCGCATTTACTCCGCCGCTAAAGGTTTCGACACTGAAACTCGCGCCGGCGTTGCGGGGAATGTTGAGAACGATCGTCCCGGAATGGGATTCGTACGAATATCTTCCTGTTGGCTCGATCGATCCCGTGTACCTGATTTCTCCGCTCACCGTTTCAGTTCGCACGTCGGTGGACTGAATTCCGGTCAGCGTGATGTCGCCGCTGACGGTGCTGGCTTCGACTTCGCCGGTCACGTTCTCCGCCCGCAGCTCACCGCTCACCGTCTCGGCATGGAGATTCCCATTGATCTGGGCCGCGCGAGCGTCTCCGGATACCGACTCCACGCTCACGGATCGGACCCCATCTGTCACATCGACCTCACCGCTGACGCTCGACGCTTCGATCTCGCCCTGCGAGCCTTTCGCGATGACGTCTCCCGACACCGCCTCGAGTATCAGTTTCGCCCCACGCGGCACACTCACATCATACCGGGCATCACCGGTGTCACGATTACGATGTCTTCTGTTGCCGTTATTGTTGCCGTCTTCATCCACACTCAGTGTGACGCGAGACGAATTCGCGCTGAAGCGAAGATTTCCGCTCTCGATACTCGCCGAGATCTTAACAGTGGGCTGGTCCCAGCCCGTGACGCGGATCTTTCCGGAGATAAGTGACAGATCGACGGAACCGCCACGATCGAGCCGCACCGTGGTGTCGATCTGAGTCGCAGTGCGCTCGTCCTGTGCGTCGGCAACGACCGGAGCCGCCGCCAGACCCGCCGCGATGATGAGGCCCGTAATCCTGATTTCGTTTTTCATTTTCAAGTGCTTGCCGGCAGCAATGCTGCCGTGCGTAGGAGCTCGACCTTCTTGTCGAGCGCATGTGTCAGCTGGTCGCTCAGCAGCCGGCTGGCCGGATCCCTGGCCAGAGCAGCTCTGCTTGAAGCGATGGCAGCATCGATGATCTGAAGATTCTTTTCTATGATCGCGACCGTGGAGGAGTCGAGCTGACTTCTCCGCTGGGTCAGAATACCCTGGAGCATGTCGATCTCTCTGCCATAAACGCGTTCCGAGCGTTGCTCGGAGTTGATCGGTGAGACGGCAAGACGAGCACCCGGGGTCTGACGACTGCCGGGGACCCTGCTGCCACTCACCGCCAGCAGGCCTGTGGGTGTGGTTCTGGTCGGGACGCCAGTTGGCGACGCTGATTGCGAGGGTTGAACTGCATCGGTGTCGAGCCCTGGCTGTGAATCCGATACAGTGACGCCAGGAAAAGCCATCGCGACACTGCTCGGGGTTCCCGACTTGAACGACCGCGCCGTCAACATATAGGTAATGCCGGCAGTGCTAACGACAAGCGCCGCAGCCGCGACACCCATCCACGCGGGCACGAATCGTCTCTGGCGCTCGGGACGGGTTGCAAAAGGAATCACCGGCGCCGCAATGCGGGCCTCGATGCCTTGCCACAAATCGCGAGACGGAACGAGATCCGGCAGCGCTGCTGCTTCCTTCTGAATCTTGTCGAGATCTCTGACCAGACTGGTGCAACGCACGCACTCGCTAAGGTGCTTGGTGACCGCGGTGAGAAGCGGCTCCGCCAGCGTTCCCTCGAGAAAATCCGGGAGCGCGGCGTCGAATGCTTCGCAGGTCATGTTGGAGTTCGTCATCGTTCCAGTGCCTCTCTCAAAAGAAGTCGCGCCCGGTGCAGCTGCGCCTTACTTCCGCCCGAGGTGATACCCATCATCTCCGCAATCTCCTCGTGCTTGTAGCCTTCGATATCGTGGAGCACGAATACCTTCCGCGCCCCGTCAGGCAATTTCGAGATTGCCTGCTTCAGATCCATTCTCTCAATGTGGAGCGGCGCCCTCGACATCTCGTCCCGCCGGTCGTCCGCCACATCACTGTCTTCCGTTCTCGAGGCATGTTTGCCCTCGGTCTTTCGTGCATTCAGTACCACGTTCACTGCCAGTCTGTGCAGCCAGGTTGAAAAGGCGCTCTCACCTCGGAACTGCGGAAGCTTCTCCCACGTCCTGACGAAAACATCCTGGGTCAGTTCCTCGCCCTTCACCCGGCTTCCAGACATCCGCGTGCAGATCGAATAGACTCTGTTCGAATGCGCCCGGTAAAGCCGTTCGAAGGCATGACGATCCCCTGCCGCGGCCAGTGCTACGTCCGCGGAATCACCCATCTCTAAACGCAACGCAGTTGAGGCCGTCGCCATTCGATCGTCGCCCTGGCTCTGTTGCGTGATTTGATAGCTCGGACGGCTCAAAGGTTTGAATGCACTGGACCGACAGGTTCATACCGGGACTGCACATATGACAGGCGCTGTCGTGAGATGGTTTGAAGGCATTTCGGTACCGCTTCGGACAGGTTTTCGCGGCCCTCCGGAGGGCTTCTAAGCATCCCGCGCATCGAGGCCGACAGCCGCAACCAAGTCGGCGGTGCCTCGCTCGAGGCCGCCCGGGCTTTGTGCGACGAGCGTCACATGACCGAGCTTGCGCTTCGCACTTGGCGCCTTGCCGTACAGGTGCAGATGGGCACCCTCCACGGCCACTACGCGCTCAATCGGCGGAATGTGTCCGAGAATGTTGAACATCACTGACCTTCCCCGCAGAGTCGTGACTCCGAGCGGCAGGCCGAGCACCGCCCGCAAATGGTTCTCGAATTGGCTGGTCTCGGATCCCTCGATCGTCCAATGCCCGGAGTTATGGACCCTCGGCGCCATCTCGTTGGCGAGCAGCGATCCGTCGACGGCGAACAATTCAAGAGCAAGCACGCCGACGTAGCTGAGACGATCCATTATCCGCCGGCAGTGTTCAATCGCCAGTGCGGCGATCTCCGGAGTAATGCTCGGAGCGGGTGCGGTCGATTTCCGAAGCACACCCTCACGGTGGACGTTTTGCACGGGCGGATAAAAGACTTCTCCACCGTCCTTCCCGCGCACTAATATATCGGAATTGTGTTGTTTATTTTTTTATTTT
>JBJMOT010000144.1:0-24292 GCA_045803585.1 Gemmatimonadaceae bacterium | reverse complement strand
CGCTCACACGGTCGGCACTGCGCTCACGATCCAGACTTCGCTTGGATTCCTGTTGACGATGCTGCCGATGCAGCTCGTTCCCCTCATCGCTCAGAAAACGGGCTGGCGATGGGCGTTTGCGATGCTGGTTCTTGGACCACTCGCCGGAATCGCCGCCATACGTAGATTCGCAGCAGTGAGAGTGACGACGATGCGCGACGCCAGCTTCGGCGTCTCCGCATAACCCCAACCGGATCGCCTCAATGCGAATGGTCAACGAGTTCAAGGAGTTTCTGCTCAAGCAGAACATAATTGCGCTGGCGATTGCAGTCGTTGTCGGAACGGCGTTGAACACCCTCGTCAAATCGCTTGTTGACGGGTTTATCATGCCGATCCTTCTCGTCGTCCAGCCGGGTGGCGACTGGCAGACCGCAAAATGGACCGTCGGTCCGTTCACATTCGGCCTCGGCGGTTTCCTGGCGGCACTGATCAATTTCATCATCGTCGGTTTCGTCGCCTGGCGAATCTCGAAGCTGTTCATTCGCGACGTGCCGAAGAAGGACTGCCCCTATTGCAGGATGTCGATCGATGCCGCCGCGATTCGCTGTCCGAACTGCACCAGTCAACTGGCGCCTGCGTAGCTATAGCTCCTCACCGAGCGCGGCACGGACTTCGGCGAAAAGCGTGTCGCCGGTGAAGGGCTTCTGCAGATAGGGAGTTCGATCGGCGGACCCCTTCTCGGGAAAGACTTCCTCTTTTGGATATCCGGACATGAATAACACGCGCAAGGTGGGGCTGAGCTCTTTCAGCTCCTCCACCATCCCGCGCCCGCCGAGATTCGGCATTGCTACGTCGGTCAGAACGAGATCTATCTCGCCGACATGTGCGGCGGCAACACGTAACGCAATCACGCCATCCGATGCCTCCAGCACCCGATAGCCTTTCTGGGTGAGTATGCGCCTGGCCAACCCGCGCACGGCGGGCTCGTCTTCGACCAGGAGAATAGTCTCGGCGATGCGCGGAGCGTTCTCCCTCGTCTCTGAAGTCTTCGCTGTGATCTTTCGGCGTAGCGTGGCCTCGGCAAGATTGGCATCGAACGGCTCGAGTCGCGACGAGGCGAGGAGTTGTCTCGCGAGGATTGAGGCGCGCTTCGACGCGGTCTGGATCTCATGCAGCTCCTGCGCGCTGGCAGGATTCTCGCCAAGCGAATCGAGCAAAAACTCCGTATTAATCTGGATGACAGTAAGGAGATTATTGAGCTCATGAGCAACGAAACTGGCGGTCTTGTTTGCCTCTTCGAGATCATGGGTCCGGACCGCCAGATCGGCGATCGCCGACGGTTTCCTGTGCTTGCCGGTGCGGCGCGTGATTTTTTTCAGGATGATCGCCCTCGTTCAACAAACCTGTGCGAGACTACGCCCGTGCAAGAAAATAATTGGTTGGGCGGATGACTATCGACTATCGGATGCTCATCGAGGCGGCGCCCGAGGCGATCATCGTCTATACGCCGGAGAAATTTCTCTTTCTCAATCAATTCGCTGCTTCGCGTCTTGGCTCCGATCCCGCGACGCTGGCCGGTGAGCCCATCATGCAGTTCGTACATCCGGAATCGGTACCCGTGGTGATTCAGCGCCTGCAGGAGGTTGCGAAAACGGGAGAAACAGGACCACCCCTGGAGGTTCGATTCGTTTCGAGAACCGGCGAAGTGATTCCCTCGGAAATAATGTCCATTCCCATCGTGTTCGACGGTCAGAGAGCGTTGCTCGGTCTCATTCGGGACATCAGCCGCAGAGCGACAGCCGAGCAGGCGCTTCGCGAGAGTGAAGAAAAATTCGCCAACGCGTTTCGCCAATCGCCGCATGGGATGGCGTTTGTCGATCCTGCTGGGAAGTTCATCAAAGCCAATCGGGCGCTCTGCGACATGCTCGGTTACACTGAAACCGAGCTTGTGGACCTGCGTTTTGCCGACATCACTCACCCCGACGATGTCGCGACGGATCTCGATCAGCTGAAGCGACTGCTGACCCGCGAGATCCGCAGCTATCACCGGATCAAGCGTTACCGCCGAAAAAATGGTGACATGATCTGGGTCTCGCTCGGCGTTTCGGCGATCCATGATGCTGTGGGAAACCCCATCTACTTCATCGGTCAGATGGAGGACATCACGGCGCACCGTGAGATGGAGGAGGCGCGCGCGAGCGCGCAGCGACGCGCCGGCATAATGGAGACGACCATTGCCATCGCGCACGAGATGAACAACGTGCTGACGGTACTGATGATGAACGCGGAGCTCCTTGCTCACGACGCAACGCCGGACGAGATACCGGAGATTGCGGCCGAGATACTCGGCGCGTCCAATCGCATCGCCGCGGTCGTCCAGAAGCTTCGCCAAATGGGAGAGCCGCGGTCGGTCGAATATCTGGGTGAAGAAAAAATGCTCGACCTGTCTGAGGGTTCCGGTGCGAAAGGCAGGCAGAGCGGGGAATAGCCCGGCGTCAAATTCCCGAGGGAAAGGTTTCCGGTAGCTCGGTGTGCTCCCACGCTTCCGGCTTCTCGAGAGGCTCGAGCGCTCGTGTGACGTCGAAGTGGTACACTGCATTGAACTGACGCCGTAGATCGGCGCGAAAGTAATGGCTGATCCGCTCTGTCTCCGGGCGGTAGATGACGCCGATTGCTCGCTCGAGACGAGGTTTCGAGAACAGCGGAATGCGCGACGCCTCGCCGTTCAGATCCAGGAAGAACCGCGGGATTCCGATCTCGTGAAATCCCAGCTCGTAGCTGTCCTGAAGAGCGGGACGGACGTCCTTGAACTCGCCCGGGTCGTCCCAGTTCGTCGCGGCGGTCACCGTGCCCGTGTATGTCGTGAATCCGACGAGTACTGCCGACGAGCCGTACTTCTGCCGAATCAACTGACCCACATTCAGCTCGCCGCGGGATCCCATCTCCGTCGCGCGCGCATCTCCAAGGTGTGAATTGTGGGCCCAGACGATGATTTTCGGCTCGCGTCCGCGGCTCTTCAAATAGTCGGCGATCGAGTCGACGGTCTCGACCATATGGGTGTCGCGGAGATTCCACGATGACTGCCTGCCACGAAACATCGACCGGTAGTACTCCTCGGCGTTCTTCACGAGTCGCGCGTTTTGCTCGGCGTCGAAGAGGTTCTCAGAGCCTGTCTGGCCCGCATATTCTCTCGCGCGTCGCTCGAGATCGACAAGCTGTTTGACCGCACCATCCTCGCACGAGCGCGTCAGATCAAAACTCGCGGCGTATCCGTATGCCTGGCTGTCCTCGCCGAAGTGCTCGAAGCACGAATAGCGGTAGCGCGCACGACGCGCGGCCTCCGGGTCGACATTCTCCAGATATTCCACCACGACAGCCATCGACGTGAACAAACTGTACAGGTCGAGGCCGTAGAATCCGACTTTGCGCGCTTGGTTGTGACTCGAGTTCGCGTTCCTGAGCCACTCGACAAAGTCCAGGACTACCGTGTTTCGCCACATCCACGTCGGAAAGCGCTCGAAGCCGGAGAGAGCGGAGTCAGCGTCCGGATCATCGCTTTGTCCCTGAACGTATCGGTTGACGCGGAACGCATCGGGCCAATCGGCCTCCACAGCGACTGCATTGAAGCCTTTCTCGATAATGAGCCGCTTGGTGATCTCGGCACGCTCGTGATAAAAGTCATGGGTGCCATGCGACGCTTCGCCGATTAACACGAATTGCGCATCGCCGACGAGCTCGACGAGCTTTGCATGATCCCGCTCCGAATCGTCGAGAGGTTGAGCGAGCGATCGAAGGTCAGTGGCCGGCATGCAAAAAATGAATCGCAACGAATGAACCAGGCGGTCGGCATCTCGCGATCTATTCCGGCAATACTTGCTTCGCGGTCTGGCCTGCATAAACGGGCGTTCGTACATTGGCCGGATGCCAACTCGCGATGTGGCTGATCTGCCCCTCGTCGGTCGCGGAGAGGAGCTGGCCCTCCTCTCAAAGACCATGGATGAGGCCGGCCGAGGCGCTGGCCGTTCCGTCTTCATTGTCGGAGAGGGCGGGATAGGAAAGACGCGGCTCGTTCTAGCCGCCGCCGAACGCGCGACGAAGAAAGGTTGGAACGTTGCCATCGGTCGCGCATATCCGGTCGAGTCCGGCGTTCCCTACGCGCTTTTCTCGGACGCGTTCCTGCCTCTGGTCAGTAAGCTCGAGCCGGCAACGATGTCATTGCTCACGCGCGGCGGCGCGTCGGACTTCGGGACGGTTTTCCCGTATCTCTCGGCGCTTGGGCCGCAGGACCGCTCGTCTGCGGGTGCCGACCCGGCCGAAATCAAGGCGCGCCTGCTCTGGAGCTTTACTCAGTTTCTCGGTCGACTCTCGACGAAGCAGCCATTGCTCATCGTCCTCGAGAACCTGCAGTGGGCGGACGAATCGTCGTTGGAGCTGCTTCATTTCGTGGCGCGACAAATCGGCGACCAGCGGATTGTCGTCCTCGCCACATACAATGAAACCGAGCGCGAACAGAATCCCGTGCTGCGTAGCACCGAGCAATCTCTGGTGCGTCTCGGCGTGAGTAATGTGCGGCGACTGACGCCGCTCACACCGCAGGAGGTGGACGACCTGCTTCGTCACACCTTCGCGACCGACGGTGCAACGACGCGACGGTTTGCCGCAATGCTCTACGACTGGACTCGCGGCAATCCCTATTTTATCGAGGAGACGCTCAAGTCGCTGGTCGACTCGGGAGCGCTCGTAAAAAAGAGCGGGCAATGGACCGGATGGGAGATGGAGAGCATCCGGCTTCCATCGACGATTCGTGAGGTCATCAAGAGCCGCGTCGATCGCCTGTCGACGAGCGCTCGCACCGTTGCGAATTTGGCGGCGGTTATAGGCACGCGCGCTGCACACGAGGTATTGGCAAAAGTATCCGGACTTGCTGAAAGCGACACCATTGTCGCGCTCGAGGAGCTGATTGCACAGCGAGTAGTCACCGAGACGGGCGACGTCGATGCGATTCGCTACGACTTCAGCCATCCGCTGCTTCAACAGGTTCTGTATTCCGAGCTTGGGCAGGCCCGAGCGAGACTGCTTCATGGGGTAATCGCCGAGGCGCTCGAAAATCTATATGGCGCGACCGCCGCGGCACATGCGGACGAGCTCGCGCTCCACTTCGCGCGTGCACACTCCGCGTCCTTGACGCGGAAGGCGGTGACCTATCTGCACGCCGCCGGGCGATCCGCGCTGGAGAAATACGCCAACCGGGAGGCGGCGAACTATCTGGCGGCGGCCGTCGATCACCTCGATAGAGATCCGACGATCACCGACGCGCCGCGAGAAGAAATCCTCGCCACGCTCGCCCGCACGCGTCAGCGCCTCGGAGAGTACGACGCGGCACTCGCGCTTTGGCAGAGGGCGCGCGACGACGCGACAGCGCGGGGAGACAAGCTCGCACTGGCGGATATCGAGCATCGGATGGGGCTCGCCTGTTATTGGAGCGGAAGACTCGCCGATGCGTTGTCACACTACGAAGCGGGTCTCGTTCATTCGGGAATGGCCGACCCGACAACTGCGGTGAGGCTGAGACTGGGTAAAGGAATTGCGCTCGAGGACCTCGGCCGCCTTCAGGAAGCGCAGACCGAAGTAGAAAACGCGCTCGCGCTGGCCGCCGCGAGCGGAGTCGAGAATGACTCGCTGCTCTCCCGGGTTCACCGCGCGCTTCTGCTGCTTTACACATGGACCGGACCCTTCGATCTGGCCCACGATCATGGAATGAAAGCGGTGGCACACGCCAAAGCGGCGCGACAGCTGATGCTGGAGTGGAGCGCGAACTGGGCGCTCGCGCTGCTGGCTGGCGTGTCGATCGATGCGGCGGCGGTAGCGGCCCATCTCAAACGCGCCGACGAGCTCGCTGACCAAATGCGTTCGCCGCTGCTGCCGCTTTGGTCGGGTGAGATATGGGTGCAGTACCTGTCGGTAATCGGCGAATGGGACTCGGCCCTGGCGATAGCGGAGCGAACGATAGGTCAGGCTAACACCCTCAACCAGCGGATGCTCCTGCCACGGTTGTACGTATGGTCTGGTCTGGTTTACCTGTGGCGCGGCGAGGAGGATCGAGCAAAGCAATACTTCGATCTGGCGTGGAAGATTTCTGGCGCCGAAAAAGCTGGATCTATCGAGGGTGCCCGCGAAAGCGCGCTCGACATTCCGTCGATCGTTCCGGCCCACATGGGTCTCGCGTCGTTTTATCTGGCCACGGGCAATCCCGCTGAGGCAGTCCGCATCGGCGAGGCAGGTATCGCCATAGCGGACCGTACCGGGTACGTCGTCTGGTCGCTGCAATGGCTCCTGCCCGTGGTCGGTGAAGCCGCCTTGCTGGCGCGTGACTTCGATCGCGCGGCGATGCACTCGGCGAGGATGCGAAAGGACGCCAGCAGGCTGAATCATCGGCTCGGCCTCGCCTATGCCGATGCGTGTGACGGTCTGCTCATATGGTTTCGGGACGCGAATCCGGCGGGCGCCATCGAGCTGCTTCGCTCCGCAGCGGAGCAGCTCGAGGCGATCCCGTTTGCGCCCCAGGCGGCCAGGGTCCGACGCAAGCTCGCTGGCGCGCTGGTGGAGATCGGTCAGCGCGAGGAGGGCGCGCGCGAGCTTCGGCGCGCGCATGATGTACTCGCTCGCTTACGGGCTGCCGATGACTTGATGGAAACTCGCGAGGAAATGCGTGAACGCGGAGTAAGGCCGCCGCCCAAGACCGTCACCAGCGGAGCCGCGGGCTTGACCGGGCGCGAAATCGAGATTGCACGAATGGTGGCCGGCCGCAAATCCAACAAGGAGATCGGCAGCGCGCTTCAGATCTCATCCCGCACGGTGAGCACGCATTTGTCGAATATCTTCGTCAAGCTAAGCGTGAGCTCACGTGGAGAGCTCGCCGATTTCGTTCGGCAGAACGATTTGCTCGAAGCCTAGCTACGTCAGCGCTGCCAAGTGATGGAGTAGATTTGGCGAATGATTGACGACATTCTCGCCGAGCTCGAAGCAGACACTTCGCTCGACGTGGGAAAAAAGTTCGCTGCAGTCACCGCGCGTTACTTCGAGTCGACCCGCAGCGGCAACGGTCAGGTGTCAACTCCGCGCACCGTCGAGGAGCTGGCGCATCGCTTCGATGAAGATTTTCCGGCGGATGGGCGACCGGTGGAGGAAATCATCGCCCGGCTCGAGCGAGATGTGATCTCTGACGCCAACAAGTACTACCATCCGATGTACATGGGCCATCAGACTTCGGCGCCTCTCGCGGTCGGCGTGTGGATGGAAAGCGTAATTGGCGCGCTCAATCAGTCCCTCGCGGTGTGGGAGATGTCACCGACGGCCTCGATGATCGAGCACCGGATCGTAGCGTGGCTCGGGAAGCTTGCCGGTTATGGCGCCGGCGCCGGAGGCACGCTTACATCTGGCGGCACCGAGGCAAACTTCACGGCGATGCTCGCTGCCAGAAACGCGGCCGTACCCGACGCCTGGGAGAACGGCGTCGGTGCCGATCCACCCGTCGTGGTGTACGGCGAGCACGCGCACTATGCAGTGACGCGAGCGATCGGACAGCTGGGAATGGGACGCCGCAGCAGCATTGCTGTTCCGTCGCGCAACTTCAGGATGGACACCGACGTGCTGATACAGTACCTCGAACAGCTGCGTGACGCCGGAAGGAAGGTGATGGCGGTGGTAGCGAGCGCCGGAACCACCGCGACGGGCTCCTTCGACGACCTCGAGACCATCGGCGCGCTCTGCGAGGAACGAGGTATCTGGCTTCACGTAGATGGAGCTCACGGCGCCAGCGCGCTTCTCTCGGCGCGGCCGCCTCGCGCGCTGAATGGTCTGCGCCATTCCCGTTCGCTAGCCTGGGACCCGCACAAAATGATGCTGCTGCCGCTCGCAGCGGGTATGGTCCTTACGCGGAATGAGAGCGATCTGGAAGGCGCTTTCGCGCAGCAGGCTCCGTATCTGTTTCACGCCGCGAAATCGTCGCGAGTAATCGATCAGGGTATAAGAAGCTTTCAATGCTCCCGCCGGGCAGATGTCCTTAAGCTCTGGTTCGTGATGCAGCGCTTCGGGTCGAAAGGACTGGGACGGCTTTACGACCATCTCTGCAATACCGCGAGACTCCTCTATGACGCGATCGAGGATCGGGATGATTTCGAAAACGTGCACGAACCCGAGTCGAATATCCTTTGCTTTCGCTATCTGGGAAGTGACAAAGGGAAAAAGCGGGAGTCTTTGGGGCCGGACGAGAAGACGCGCATCGACGAGCTGAATCGCGCGGTTCGGCCGCTCTATAATCGCAAGGGCAGCGGCTGGATCACCGCGACGGTTCTCGAGGGCCGGCCGGTGCTGCGTGTCACCATGATGAATGCGCGAACAGGCGCCGACCACGTTCGGGCGCTGCTCGACGGAATCGTCGCGCAGGCGAAAGAGCTGGCATCAGCCTGAGCGAGCGAGTCTGACCGGGCTATCAAGATCAGATTCGGATGTCCCGCCGAATTCGACGGCGTGGCGTTCTCGCCCCAACCAGGCGATAATCGCCGCCGCCGAAAAAACTATCACCGCTACGATCGCCATCGACTTGGCGTAGCTCATTCGCGTAGCCAAAAGCGCTTCGAGGTACGCAACGGAGCTCGCGATGAGAACGCCGCATTGATAGGCGAAGCCGGGCAGGAACCCGCGCACGTTATCCGGTGAAAGCTCGGTGATGTGTGCCGGAATCACACCCCACGCGCCCTGCACCATGAACTGCATCGCGAACGCTCCCACCACGAGCCCCGCGAGTGCAGGCGAAAAGGCCCAAACGGGAATTACGAGTATGGCGAGAACCAACGCGATCACAATCGCGCGCCGGCGGCCGATTCTATCCGACAGATAGCCGAAGGTTATTCCGCCGATGATTGCTCCGACCATCGAGAACGCGGTGAGCGCGGCACGTTTCTGCGGTGAGAAACCCCAGTCGCGCTGGAGGAAAGTCGGATACATGTCCTGGGTTCCGTGCGAAACGAAATTCATGCCCGCCATCAGCAGCGTCAGATAAAGAAAAAGCTTCCAGTTCGAAGCGATCCCTCGGCCGAGACTGCTCCAGTCCTTGTGTCTGGTGCGCTGCCAGACCTCGGACTCCTGGACGTTGGCCCGGACGAACAGAGCGAGCAGGGCAGGCAGTCCGCCGATGAAGAACATCGGCCGCCACCCCCAGCGGGGAAAAACGAAGAAGTAGCAGACAGCCGCCAGCAGGTATCCGGTGGCGTACCCCTCTTGCAGCAAACCGGAAAGGATTCCGCGACTACCCTTCGGCGCTTTCTCCATTGCCAGCGATGCCCCGACACCCCACTCACCGCCCATGCCAATTCCGAAAAGGGCACGCAGAATGAGGAACACCGTATAGTTTGGCGCGAACCCCGATAAAACTTCTACGATCGAAAAGAACACCAGGTCGATCATCAGCGGCAGCTTGCGACCGTAACGATCCGCCATCAGGCCGAAGATGAAAGCCCCGACGGGCCTGAACGCGAGCGTGATGGTGATTGTTAGAGCAAGCTCGGCGTCGGTCTTGTGGAAGTCCTTGGCAATCGCGGTCAGCGCGAATACGACGAGGAAGAAGTCGAACGCGTCGAGGGTCCAGCCGAGGAAGCTGGCGAGAACAGCCGAACGATGCCCGCGAATGGCGTTGTCGATGGAGGAAGCGTCAATCGAACCAGTGCCAGCCATGCGCCAATATGCGTGAAAGCCAACGCGTCTGGAATGCCTCGTGAACCTGCCCGCTTCGGAGTTATCGTCCCTGTATGAGAAAATTTCTTTCCGGTTTTATACTCCCACCGTTGCTCGCCTGCAGCGCATCGGTAACGAGTCATCCAAGCACGGCATCGCCGCCGGTGAATACCGTCGAGACGGCGATTGCGCCCGATCGCGTGGCCGATTCGCTTCTCACCGATGTGAGATCGCTTGACACCGCCATCGTCGTCGAGATGCGATACGCGACGTCGAACAACTTTACCGGCGCACCGCTGCCGGGATACTTCGCCAACCGCGCATTTCTGCGCCGCGAGGCCGCCGCGGCACTCGCCCGGGTCGAGCGTGACCTTCGCGATCAGGGGCTCGGGCTCAAGGTGTTCGATGCCTATCGCCCTGTACGCGCTACGCTGGGGATGGTGGACTGGACTCAGAGGGTCAACCGGCCGGAACTGCTCAAGGACGGCTACATCGCCAGTCGCTCGCGACACAACCTCGGTCTGGCAATCGACCTCACACTGATCGATCTGACGACGGGCGCCGAGCTGGAAATGGGAACGCCCTTCGACACTTTCTCCGCGGCTGCGCACACGGCGAACGCCAGCGGACGCGCGGCAGCAAACCGGCAGCGTCTCAAGGCGGCGATGGAGCAAGAAGGCTTTACGAACTACGACCAGGAGTGGTGGCACTACACCTACGATGTCCCCAATCCACAGCGGTTCGATCGCGTCGTTCAATGACCGCCCGCTTGACATAGGGGAGGGGGGTATATTGATTTGAGGTAGCCGGAGACGCCGTGACTGCTACCCAAATCGAAAAAGAGACGACCGCGGTTGATCTTGCGGTCACGGGGATGACCTGCGCGGCGTGCCAGTCCCGCGTCCAGCGCACACTCGCGGCACAGCCGGGAGTGCTTGACGCTTCGGTGAATCTCGTCACCAAGAGCGCCGCGGTGCGCTACGATCCCGCGGCAACCGATCCCGAGCGCCTGATCGCCGCGGTCCGCGCGACAGGTTATGACGCCGAGCTCCCAGCTGCGAATGAGGATGTCTTCACTCAGTCGGCCAGGGCGGACGGGGAGAATCGGGAGTTCAGAGTCCTCATCGTCCGAGCCACGGTCAGTGCAGTGGCGGGTATCGTGGCGATGGCGCTCACGATGGCGGAGATGGGCAACCCGGTCGTCAACTATTCGCTGCTGGGCCTCACAACAGTGATCATGGCCTGGGCCGCGCGAGGTATTTACCGCGGCGCCTGGAACGCGGTTCGTCACGGGTCTGCTGACATGAACACTCTGGTCGCATTGGGGACCGGATCGGCATTCATCTATTCTGTGGTGGCAACGATCGCCCCCGGACTTTTCGTCAGGAACGGGATTCCCGGCTCGGTCTACTACGAAGCCGTGATCTTTGTCATCGCTTTCGTTTTGGCGGGACGAGCCATCGAAGCTCGCGCGCGCGGAAAAACCACCGACGCGCTGAAGAAGCTCGGTTCGCTATTGCCATCAACGGCTCGCGTGTCTGATGGCGGCGGCTGGGTGGACAAGGCGCTGGGCGACGTGCACTCGGGTGAGACGATAGTGGTGCGACCGGGCGAGCGAATCCCCGTCGATGGAATTCTGCTCGATGGCGGCAGCGAGGTCGACGAGTCGATGTTAACCGGCGAGCCGTTGCCCGTAGCCAAAGGAGCAGGCGATGCAGTCGTTGGTGGCACACTCAACACCACGGGAGCGTTCAGCTATCGCGCGACGAGCGTAGGCGTGGAGAGCGTGCTGGCGCGGATCGTAAAACTGATGCGCGACGCGCAGGCCTCGCGCGCACCCATTCAGCGACTCGCTGACAAAGTCAGCGCTGTATTCGTCCCGACAGTACTCGTCATCGCCATCATCACGTTCGCAACGTGGTATCTGGTCGCCGGGCACGAGGCCTTGCCGCATGCGATCGCGGCGGCTGTCTCAGTGCTCATTATCGCGTGCCCATGCGCGATGGGTCTGGCCGTGCCAACCGCCGTGATGGTAGCCACGGGCCGCGGCGCCGAGTTGGGTTTGTTGATCAAGGGCGGGGAGATACTTCAGCGCGCAGGCGACGTCGACACAGTCGTGCTAGATAAGACAGGAACCGTAACCGAAGGCCAGCCCGCCGTGAAACGCTTAGTCCCGGTGGCTGGATACGCAGAAGGGGATGTCCTGGCTGTGGCCGCGTCGCTCGAGAGACACTCCGAGCATCCATTCGCGGCGGCGATCGTGCGTGTCGCCGCGGAGCGCGGAGTGGAGTTTGAGCCGGTGAGCGAATTTCGTTCGCATACAGGTAGCGGTGTTGCCGGCAAAGTCGGAGGCCGCGAGGCTGCAGTCGGAAACGCGCAAATGATGCGCACACTCGGAATAAAGGTCGATACGGATACCGACGACGCGGCCAGCGAACACGGCTCGAGTGATCTCTATGTTGCGATCGATGGGCGCATCATCGGCAAGATCATCGTTGCCGACGCCATCCGGTCGTCTTCGCGCGAAGCGGTAGACAAGCTCAAAAAAATGGGTGTCGACGTATTGTTATTGACCGGCGACCGGCGGGCTGCTGCTGAATCGGTGGCGGCGAGCACCGGTATTGAGCGCGTTGTGGCAGAAGTGCTTCCGCAGGGAAAAGTCGAGAAGATCGCCGAACTACAGTCGGCTGGGAAAGTGGTGGCAATGGTCGGCGACGGAATTAACGACGCGCCTGCGCTCGCGCAGGCTGACGTGGGGATCTCGATGCCCAAAGGAACGGATGTCGCCATCGAAGCAAGCGACATCGCCCTGATGCGGAGCGATCTGCGCGGGGTCGCGGCGGCGATCTCCCTGTCGCGAAGGACAATGGCGACGATGAAACAGAATTTGTTCTGGGCATTCGTTTACAACGTGATCGGAATTCCGATCGCCGCCGGAGTGCTTTACCCGCTTACGGGAGTACTGCTTAGTCCGATACTCGCCAGCGCGGCAATGGCGCTCAGCTCAGTTAGTGTGGTCACGAATAGTCTGCGCCTGCGCCGGGTGAAATTGGCGTAACCCACGAGTGGAGAAACGGAGTTGACTGCCAAAGCCAAAACGGGCCGCGCAAATCGGGGTGACAAGGCGGCTGAATGCGGGTGCGCGGTTCGTGATGCCGCCGAATCGCGCACTGCTGTCGGTGTCGATCCCGAAGTAAAGACAAGAAACATCACGCGGCTTCGACGCATCGAGGGCCAGGTGCGCGGCCTGCAGAAAATGGTCGACGACGACCGCTACTGCGCTGACATACTGACCCAGATTTCGTCGGTCCAGGAAGCGTTGCGCGGCGTAGGCAGGGAGTTGATGCGCAACCATCTCAAGCACTGCGCGACGGGAGCCATAAAGTCGGGCGGAAGCGACGCGGATCGGATGTACGATGAGCTGGTCGAGCTGATGTACACCCACAGCCGTTGAGCCCACCAGGAAGCTGTTAACCCATCCAATCGGGGCTGAAACCGGTTCTCTCTTGCGCCCGTATTGTACTAATGTGATAGTACAAGCAGACAATGCCTACTTTCGATGTGGATCCGAAGAGTCCTACGCCCATCTACGCCCAGCTGGACAGGGCAATTCGGGCGGCGATTGCGACCGGCGCGCTTCAGACTGGAGTGCAGCTGCCGACAGTCAGACAGCTGGCCGTGGATCTCGCGGTAAACGCGAATACCGTGGCGCGGGTTTACGCCCAGCTGGAGCGCGATGGAATCCTGGAGACACAGCGCGGAGTGGGGACATTCGTTCGCGAGGTGCCGACGCCACAGGCGGCGCGGACACACCGTGAGCGGGAGCTGCGAGACTTGATCCGGCGTTTCGTCGGCGATGCAGCGCTGTTGGGTTTCACTTTACCAGAGCTAATCGACCAGCTCAGACACGAGGAGAAGAAATAGATGCCAGCCATGGACGAAGTTCTCGCAGCACGCCGCGCCGCGCGGGCTTCGCGGTCGCAGGGTCGCCTCAATGTCGTTGCCGTGTTCATTCTGCTGATCTCGGTGGTAATCGGCGTCGTGATGACCGCCGGCACTCAAAACCCCGGATGGATCCTCATCTGGCTGGTGGTCGGCTTTGTCTTCGCCCAATCTCCCAAGGTCGCCAAGCAATGGGAGCGGGCCATTGTGCTCCGCCTCGGGCGCTACACCGGACTGAAGGGCCCGGGTCTCTTCTGGATCACGCCCTTCGTCGAGGGTGTTTCGATTTATATCGACCAGCGCGTCGTCACCACCAGCTTCGCAGCCGAGGAGACACTTACTTCGGATACGGTACCGGTGAACGTCGATGCCGTCCTCTTCTGGATGGTCCACGACTCCGAGAAGGCAGCGCTCGAGGTTCAGGATTACGCGCAGGCTGTGAGCTGGGCTGCGCAAACCGGGCTTCGCGACATTATCGGCCGGACCTCGCTGACCGAGTTGTTGCGCGGGCGCGAGCGGATCGAAGCCGAGCTCCAGGCTCTCATAGATCAGCGATCGAATCCGTGGGGCGTGACGGTTCAGTCCGTCGAAATGCGCGATATCGTGATTCCGACCTCGCTGCAGGACGCGATGTCACGAGAAGCGCAGGCTTCTCGTGAAAAGTCGGCCCGCATCATTCTCGGTCAGGCAGAAGTGGAAATCGCCCACCTCTTCTTCGAGGCGGCCAAGTCGTATCAGAACAACCCCACCGCGCTACACCTTCGCGCGATGAACATCCTCTACGAGGGACTCAAGGAAAAGGGAGCGCTGATGCTCGTACCGAGCACCGCAGTGGAGTCGATGGGACTCGGCGGCCTCATGGGCGCGGCGGCGTTACGGCAACAGACGCTGAGCGAGGGAGATACCAGGGCGGGACCGCCGGCGGTCTGAACGACTGCACAAAAAAAAGCGCATCCAATGCGGATGCGCTTTTTTTTTTGAGAGACACTCTCTCCTAGACTGTTTGGCCCGCCCGTTGGGCGGCGACCAGCTTCGGGGTCGGTTGCCCTTCCGAAAGAAGTTTTGTAACGAAGCGTTGGCCTTCGGAGATTCGCTCGACCTCGACCGCGATTGCGTCGACAGATTCCTCGAGCCGCTCCAGACGTTGTGCTGTCTGCGCGAACGCCGTTGGTGGCGGACCTTGCCGGCTCGCTCGTCTCCACAGACCACGCGCTATCCCAATCGAAATTGGGAAGAGAACAAAAATTATCCCGAGTATGGAAAGGGTCGTCTGCTGCCGGTTGCTCATGCCGCCAGCAAAGGGAGCATCCGAGGTGGTCGCGAGTCGGCCCGCTTCCGGACTCGTGAGCTGCTGTCCGGTTGTTTGGATATCGGTTTCAAGCTGGAGCTGGCGTGCGTCGAGCAATGCCAGGCGGTTCTCCAGCCCTTTTACTGCAGTTGGATCACTAGTCTGCTTTAGCTGGCTGATCAACTTCGAGCGTCTGCTGTCGACCGACTGAAGCTGATTGGACAACTCTTCGCGCCGCGCCTTTAGCGCCTCCACATCGCGCGCAGTACGCGGCGGTGTAATCGTAAAAGTCTCCCCGGATGCGGACGGAACCCGGACGATGAACTGCGGATCCGGCGTGGCAGAGGGGGCAGTGCGTCCCACTGCCTGCGCTGCCCGGCCGGCTGCCCGAGCCGCCTCGCCGGCTATCTGCGCTGCCTGGCCTGCTGCCTGCGCTGCCTGCGGATTCTGCGCGCTCTGCGGGTTGTGCATCCTGTATCTCTACTTCGACGCGGGTGGGCTGTCAAATTCGAACGGGCTCTTGGGCTGCTCGGTGCCGACCCGGCCCGCCGAAATATCCGCCTTCACATAGACCTCGGATCGGACGGGGGCATTGTCTTGCCGTCGCAGAATCGCGATCTGGCCAATGTGGGTCAGTGCGTCCGAAATCGGTCCCTGAAAGAGCTCCTCCGGCGTCACCGCGAGTGGCGCGTCGGATGCCAGATACCGATCGAGAGCCAGGAGGGACGCGTGAAACCGGTCGACTTCTTTGCGCCACGGGCCAGGCTTTGACTGCACCCATGCCTCCTTGCCGCTTGCCATGCTCACCGCCCAGTCGAACAGGTCGCCAAGGTGTGCGATCAACTCCACGGGGGTGCGCGCGTTCTTCCCGAGCTGGAAAGTTCCGAAGCCGGGCGGAGCATCGCGCTCGACTTTCGCCGCCCGATAAGCGACGGTAGCCAGCGTGTGACGAAGGAAAGCGCGCTTGGGGTCGCTCAATGCCAATCCGGCTCGTCGCTGAGAGTATCCACGTGTACACGGCTCGCGGACGCCTTGCCGGAGAATCGCTGCCATCCTCCGCTCGTGTTGCGATGTGCAACAGCGATCTCGAAGCTGTCGGGAGCGAACCAGCGCGCATGATTGTAATCGTCGTCGCAATCGCAACCGCCGCCGCCCGGACCTTTCACTACGATCGACCCGCTCCTGAGGTCGCGGACGATTCCATAAGTCCCGGGATTTGCCGGGGTGGTATCCTCGCCGACGTACGCTATGTATCGCCCATCGGGCGAGACGAGAACGTCCTGATAAGAAGGCCAGACATCATCGGGAAGTGGACTCGTCTCGACTCGATGCTGTCCGAGCCGCAATCTGAATATTTGCCTCTGTGGTGTGGATGAATCTTCCGATGCCTGCACCAGTCCGATGACGAGGCTGTCACCAACGATGATCGGAGCAGGCGGCACCACGTTTCGCACGGTATCGGTGCCAAGCCGTGATACAACGGCGATGCGGTACACGGTTCCCGTGTCTTCCATCGGTTCCCATGACTGCGCGTAAGCGGAGTCGATTACCTGGATGCGAGTGGCAGCACGATCATCGTTGGCGCCGCACGCGCCGCTGACGACAACCATGACCGTTCCTGTCAACAGAATCAGAGTCCGCGTCTGCATCGCTAGGATGTAGCAGACGCGTCGAGGGGTCGGCAAGTGGACGCGACCAGGCTCGCCGCGCCTGTGACGCTAGCGAAGAAAGCGCTCGGCAAGTTGAGCCAGCCGCTCATCGCCCTCGTCCTCCGCTCTCCGACGAATGACCTCGACGTAGCGGCGAAGCTGCTTTTCTCCCCAGTAATAGCCGGTCGCGCTCTCGGCACTTCCAGTGTCACCAGCTCGCGCAGCCTCGAGAAGCGCCTCGGCGGCGGCTTCGTCGTAGCCCGGATCGTCACGGGACGGAAGAGAATACCGCTTGCCGGGATCGCCCCACGCTCCCGCATCTTCTTTCACGAACGCACGCGACATTGGTTTGCCCTCGACGGATACAAAGAAATGTCGCAGCTTTCACGCCGTGATCACGGGTCTTGCATAATAGCTGCTGACCCGAAAAAAAAGTGGAGGCTGTGTGAGAGATGAGACCTTTGAGGAGCAGCAGGAAACACTGGACCCGCATCGGCGCGAAGAGCGTGATGCAGCCGGTGTAGAGTTCGCCGGCCGCATTCGGCAAAAGGGCGTCCTGTTGACCGGTGCTGAAAGCAGCAGTGAGCTGGATGACATCAGCACTGCGATCGATCGCTTCGAAGCCGCTGTGGTGGCTCGCGGAGGAGATCTCTTCGTGAACACTCCCTTTTCGGATCAACCGGAGCGCCCTGAATTCGTCATTCCCCGTCGGACATCTGGCGAAGACGCGGAAACTTACGCGTCGCGCATCAACGAGGCGGCGATGCGTCTGGAGAAAGCCGACCTCTAGAAGATCGCCGCGCGGTGAGTAGAAGCGCGAGTCGGAGCATTCGCTGGGCGCAGGCGGGACTGCTCGTCAACGCCCTGCTGGTCCTGGTGAAGCTCATCGCGGGAATCGTCGGTCACGCCAATGCACTCGTGGCCGACGCAATCGAATCATCGGCCGACATTTTTTCGTCGCTGATAGTATGGATGGGGCTGAGCATCGCGACCCGTCCCGCCGATGAGGACCATCCGTACGGTCATGGAAAGGCGGAGCCGCTGGCTGCCGCAGTGGTATCACTGATGCTCATCGGCGCCGCGGTGGGCATTTCGATCCTGGCGATTCGCGAGATCGTCACACCGCATCATCTCCCCGCGCCATTCACTTTGTTCGTCGCCGCGGGCGTGATCGTACTCAAGGAAACGCTTTACAGGCGCGTGTCGCGAGTGGGAAGGGAAGTGGGCGGCACGGTCGTGACCGCGGATGCGTGGCATCACAGGGCCGATGCCGTTACCTCGCTCGCGGCATTCATTGGAATCAGCATCGCGCTGATCGGTGGTCCTGGATGGGAGGCGGCCGACGACTGGGCCGCCTTGTTTGCCGCGCTTATCGTCGCGGTGAACGGCATACGAACACTGCGCCCGGCCGTGTCGGCGTTAATGGACGAAGCCCCCGACCGGGCCGTCAAAGAGCGCGCGGTGCAAGCTGCTCTCCGGGTTTCAGGAGTGCGTCACATCGAGAATTTGCATGTGCGAGGCTCGGGCCTGGGATTTTACGTGGACCTTCACGCGCAGGCAGACCCGACGATATCACTGGAGGAAGCGCACGAGATCGCGGCCACGGTCAAGTACGCGATTCTCGAAGCAGTACCAAGCGTGGTCGGCGTGCTCGTCCACATGGAGCCATACCGCGCGGCCTAGTCACGCTTCCAGTCTCCGCGCGTGCCGCCCCGTTTTTCCGTGAGACGGACGCCCGATATCTGCATCCCGCGGTCGATCGCTTTCGCCATGTCGTAGATCGTGAGCAGCGCGACGCTCACCGCAGTGAGCGCTTCCATCTCGACACCGGTCCGTCCCTGCGTCGACGCCCAGGCCGTAACTCGTATCCCGGAAAGCGTCCGATCCGCTTCTATATCGACTCCGGCATCTGTGAGCGCGATCGGGTGACAAAGTGGGATCAGATCCGAGGTGCGCTTGGCCGCCATCACCCCGGCAATTCTCGCCGTGGCGATCACGTCGCCCTTCGACAACGTGTTACTCGCGATTGCATCCAGGGTCTCCGCGCCCATCGAAATAAACCCCTCGGCGCTCGCAGTGCGCGCAGTTTCGGGTTTCGCTCCGACATCGACCATTCGCGCGCGCCCCGTCGGATCCACGTGGGTGAGATCGCTCATTTCAGAGTCGTCGAGAGTTGGCGCACCAGCTTCGACGCGATGAGCTGCGGGTTGACGTTCGTTTCAGTCAAAGTCAGCGCCCTGAGAACTGAATCGACCGCCTCGCTGGCAGCTGCCGCCGCGTTCGGATCGTTCCGGTGAAGCGCGTCGCGTGCGCGCTCGCCGAGGAGTTCCACTAAAGCCTCGAGTGAATCGGCGAAGATTCCGCGTGCGCCGGCCACGCCTTGCAAAAGTGCGGTCGCATGAATCCCCGACGCCCGACCTTTAGTGGCGGCGTCGACCATCCGGCGCGCGTTGAGGGTGGCTTTCGCCTGGCTGTCGCCGGTGAAAAGGGATCCGGGCGCGCCGCGCGCAGCCCGCACACGCTCGGTCGTGGAACCCTTGTGCTCCTCGTCGAGTGCTTTCTTTACGACTGGGTCTTCTACGAAAGCGCGAACCGTTTTGTCGTCGACGAGCGGGATGCGAACCGTCACGACGCGCGAGCGAATGGTAGGAAGCAGCGCTCCGGGCTCACTCGAAGTCAGAATGATCGTCGTGTTGGCAGGAGGCTCTTCGAGCAGTTTGAGGAAGGCGTTCGCCGCCATATCCGAACCCTCCTGCGGTACCATCCGGTCGGCGTCTCCAATAATGAAAACCTTACGTGTGCCGCTCGGCATCGCCGGCGCTACCGCGGCGAGCTGCACGAGGTATCGGACAGTCGCCACGTAAATTCCCTCCGAGCCGGATGGCGACGGATACAGCCCATTGTCTTCGGCGCGTTCTTCGACCGCCTCGGCGTAGTCTTTCTTGATTTGCTCGAGATCGGGATCGGCGTCCTTGAGGCGCGGCCGGGGGAAGACCCAGTGAAGATCAGGATGCGCGAGTTGCGCTACCCAGCGGCAACTGAGGCATTGTCCACACGGCGCCTTTTCTGGGTTCGCGCAGAGAAGCTCCTGGGCGACCGATATCGCCAGACGCTGCTTTCCCACTCCGCGCGGGCCCTGAAACAACAAGCTGGAAGGAAGCTTGCCCGCCCGTATGCTCGCTGAGAGGCGGTCACGAACCTGTTGGTGGCCGTAAAGGTCGACGATTGTCACATCGAAATATGGTTTGGAATGGGCCGCGGAACAGGTGTCCGTGATTCCGACTTGCGTGGCACATTTTCTGACTGTTCTCAGGTTCTACGCTTCGCACATTGGACAGGGAGATCTTATGGCCAGCCAGCTGAAAGGACGCAAAGTCGCATTCCTCGCCACCGATGGGGTGGAGCAGGTCGAGCTCGCCGCGCCATGGAATGCGCTGAAGCAGGCTGGCGCCGAGGTCATACTGGTTTCTGACCACTCCGGCGAAATCCAGTCGATGAATCACGACGAGAAGGGTGAAAAATTCCAGGTCGATCGCGAGGTCGCGAGTGTGAGCTCTCGCGACTTCGACGCGCTGGTCCTGCCCGGCGGGGTAGCGAATCCGGACAAGCTACGCACCAACAAGAATGCGGTGGATTTCGTTCGCCAGTTCATGGAGCTGGACAAGCCGGTGGCGGCCATCTGCCATGGTCCGTGGCTGCTGGTCGAGGCTGACGCGGTGCGCGGTCGCACCATCACGTCGTGGCCGAGCCTGGAGACCGACGTCAAGAACGCCGGCGGGGCCTGGGTGGACAAACAGGTTCAGCTCGATCAGAAGCTGCTTACGAGCCGGAAGCCCGACGATTTGCCGGCGTTTTGTGCCAAGTTGGTGGAGCTCCTGACGACCGCCATCGACGAGCGTCGTCTCGACAAAATGGTCGAGCAGAGCTTCCCGGCCAGCGATCCTTTGCCGGGTCCAATCTCACTCGCGTAGCGGGGGAACGAAGCGGGGCTTGTGGAGTTCAAATCGGAAGCCCTCAGGGGTCGTGCTTTACAATGCAAAGTACTTGACAATCATCGTCTGCAGGCGTAGCTTCGACCCATGGCTTCGGTAACACCCCTACACCGCGTTCCACCCACCGAACCGCCAGCGCTGCATGCGCGGGCGATGGACAACCTTCGTTTCATCCGTGACACGATGGAAGCCGCGGGCGCTTTCACGGCGGTATCGGGGTGGGGAATGGTGGCCGTTGGCGTCATTGCCACTGTCGCCGCGACAATAGCTTCTGCCCAGCATTCGGTGCTGCGGTCGATTTACGTGTGGATGGCTGCGGCAGTGCTGGCCCCTTGCGTGATGCTGTGGGCGATCGTGCGCAAAGCACGCCGCGCTCATGTTCCGCTTCTCTCCGGACCCGGCAGAAAATTTGTCCTGAGCTTCTCCCCGCCGATGTTCGTCGGGGCGCTGCTCACCGTTGTTCTGTATCGGGCAGGTCTCGTCGGTGCCATTCCCGGGATGTGGCTGCTGCTCTACGGCACGGCCGTGGTTGCGGGCGGCGCCTTCTCGGTGAGGATCGTCCCTGTGATGGGCATTTGCTTCATGCTCGCCGGGACGCTCGCGATCTTCACTCCGACGTCGTGGAACGACTGGATCATGGCTATCGGTTTCGGCGGGTTGCACATCGCGTTTGGCGTTTCCATCGCGGTGAGGCACGGTGGCTAAGCACGGCGCTGCTCGCGACGACCGACGTCCAAACGTGGGCGACTTGCGTACCGTTCGTGGAAAATCCGACGGTATGACGACATCCGCGCGCGCGGATGCGCTCGACCGGCTCATTCACGAGCGCCTGCGTCTTGGCATCGTGAGCGCTCTCGCGGTCAACGATTCGCTCAGCTTCAGCGACCTCAAGAAGCTGATGAAGACGACCGATGGCAACCTCAGCGTGCATGCGCGCAAGCTCGAGGAGGCGGAGTACATCACCTGCACCAAATCGTTTGAGGGACGGATGCCGAAGACCGAGTACCGGCTTACCGCCAGCGGGCGCCGCGCGCTCGAGCGATACCTCGACCACATGGAAGCGCTGATCCGCGCCACCCGAGAACGCTGATCAAGTGTCGCACACCCATCATCCAGTGAAGCACACGCACGCCCGCACTTCGCAGCAGACGGCTGCCGAGAGGGGAATTCACGTCGCGATCATAATGGATGGCAATGGTCGGTGGGCGAATGCCCGCGGCAGGCCTCGCACCGCCGGACACATCGCCGGCGCTCGCGTGGTGCGGAAAATTGTCGAGGCGGCGCCCGATGCCGGGATTGGAATGCTGACGCTGTACGCATTCTCCGCGGATAACTGGGCGCGTCCTTCGCGCGAAGTTGCGCTGCTGATGCGTCTCTTCCGACGCTATCTGGTGGCGGAGACCGACCGGTGTGTCACCAACGATGTCCGGATGCGGATCATCGGCCGCCGCGACCGCATCCCGGGCGAGCTGCTGCGCGCCATCAAGGCCGCAGAGCAAGCGACGCGCCATTGCCAGCGCCTCGACCTGAGGATCGCCGTTGACTATTCCTCCCGCGATGCGATGGTGAGGGCCGCGGAATCCCTGAGGCATAGCGAGTCCGCGACCCGCGAATCCCTGTCACGCGCGATGTGCCGGGTCGATCACTGGGACGGTGACTGCCGGGATGTCGATCTTCTCATTCGAACAGGCGGCGAGCAGCGCTTGAGTGACTTCCTTCTCTGGGAGTGCGCATACGCGGAGCTCTACTTCACCGATCGGCGGTGGCCGGATTTCACGGCGACCGATCTCCAGACCGCGGTGAACGAGTTCCATTCGCGCGAGAGAAGGTTCGGGACCGTACCTGAGGCGGCTGCAGGCTAGCCGCTCAGACCGGTCCTTCGCCGGCCTTAACACCGGCAGACCACCCAACGTCTAATTGGCATAACCGCCGCAGGGTGCGGCGGCCCTCAACGTTGTGGAGGTATTTGAATGTTTGCTCGTTCTTTGGCGCTCGGCGCCATGATGCTCGTTGGAGTCGCGGGAATTTCGGCTGCACAGTCGACTGCCGCGCCGAAAGCGAAGTCTGACAGCGGTTATTATCGTCACGGACCGCGCCGTGGTGGTGAGATGCGCGGCGAATTTGGACGCGATCTCAACCTGACCGACGCCCAGAAGACTCAGATCAAGGCGATCCGGGCCAAATACAAGCCGCAGAATGATGCGCTTCGTACGCAGGCCAAGCCGTACATGGAAGCGGCACGTACCGCTCGTCAGAAGGGTGACACCGTCGCATTCCGCACCAATATGGAGAAGGCCCGCCAGGTGATGCAGGGTGGCCAGTCTGTCCGCACCCAGGAGACGGCCGAGATCCGCAGTATCCTGACTCCGGACCAGCAAGCAAAGTTTGACGCCAGGCAGAAAGAGTTTGCCGCGCGTGGCGCGAAGGGCGGCCACAAAGGCTGGGACAAGAAAGGCCACGGCGCTCCAGCCAAGTCGTAAGTAAGTACCAACTCGCAGAAACAAAGAGCCTCCGGCCCTTCGGTCGGAGGCTTTTTGCGTTTTGTCACCTACGCCGGCGAACCGCGGATCTTCAGCTAACAACTTCCAGCGCGCTGTCGGCAAAACTAACTTTGCCATGACCGGCTCACGTTCACTGCTCCCGCGCACTGCGCGAGGTCTGATCGATGGCAACTGAAGTCGTCCAGCTCACGCGTCGCAGCTTCGGCGAGACAATGCGTCGCGATGCGTGGTGGATTCAGCCGCTAGTCGTATTCGTGGTTCTCACCGCGTTCGTCGTTTACGCGACCTGGGCGGCATTCCAGAACAGGTTCTACTCGTTCGGTAATTACCTGTCGCCATTCTATTCGCCACTCCTTTTTGCGGACTCTCCACACGCCTGGATCCACGGCGCGCGTCCTTCCTGGATCCCGAGCTTCCTTCCGTTTTCGCCGGCGCTGTTAATCCTGCCGTTTCCGGCCGGTTTCCGGCTCACGTGTTACTACTATCGGGGCGCTTACTATAAGGGATTCTGGGCAGATCCGCCGAGCTGCGCGGTTGGTGAGCCACGCAAAGGATATCGCGGCGAGCGATTTTTCCCGCTGGTGATTCAGAACATCCATCGCTACTTCCTCTACGCCGCACTGATCTTTCTCGTCATACTCGCGCACGACGCGTACAAAGGCATGTTCTTTTTCGACCGGAACACGGGTCGCGAAAATTTCGGGATCGGACTAGGCACGATCGTTCTCACCATCAACGTCATTCTACTCGGCGGCTATACACTAGGGTGCCATTCGCTGCGACATCTCGTCGGCGGCTATCTGGATCGGCTCTCGGGCGCGCCGGTTCGCAGGAAGACCTACGATTGCGTCAGCTGCCTCAACCGCGGGCACATGCGTTGGGCGTGGTGCAGCCTCGTCTGGGTGGCGTTCACGGACATATTCATCAGACTCTGTGCGATGGGTGTCTGGCACGACGTGAGGCTGATCTAAGTGCCGGAATATCAGAGACACGAGCACGACGTGCTCGTGATCGGTGCCGGTGGTGCCGGACTTCGTGCGGCAATCGAAGCGGCACACGGCGGCGCGTCAGTGGGGCTGGTCTGTAAGTCACTCCTCGGCAAGGCTCATACGGTGATGGCTGAGGGCGGCGTTGCTGCAGCATTGGGCAACGTCGATGACCGCGACAACTGGATGGTTCACTTCGCCGACACAATGCGCGGCGGACAGT
>JBJMOT010000016.1:0-6197 GCA_045803585.1 Gemmatimonadaceae bacterium | reverse complement strand
CACCGAGGATCTCTGGAACACCGTTTACCACGCACCAGAAGCTCTTATGAAAGAGGGCAAATGGATCGATCGTGCGTCGTACGGAATCGCCTATACCTATGCCTTCACCGGCGCGGTGTTGAACGAGGCGTTGCGAGCGCGCGGGGAAACCAAGGCAGCGGACACGGTGATGAATCGCGTCAAGGGAATCGTTCGGGCCGCACGCATAGAGAATTTCCCAGGGACCTGAACCGTCTTGACTGCAACTGAACTGGTGCGAGCAGTGAGCAAGTAAAGGCTCAAGCAGCGGAGTTCACTACGTCGGGACGTTTCTAGCGCGCTAATCCGTAGCGGTCCCAGACGTCGATCATTCGATTCCTCGCTGTCGCAGA
The DNA here is from genome assembly GCA_045803585.1 of Gemmatimonadaceae bacterium. GTDB lineage: Bacteria > Gemmatimonadota > Gemmatimonadetes > Gemmatimonadales > Gemmatimonadaceae > UBA4720. The sequence goes on along the minus strand of JBJMOT010000016.1, from coordinate 5,826 downwards.
ATCCTGCGGCAGCAGAAACCGCCGGGAAATCAGAGAAGCGATTCCGTCGTCGACGCGCTGTAGGAATCGTGCTCTGTTGCCGTACAACGCCTCGATGCTCGGCCGGCTGTCGCCACTCGCTCGTCGCTCCGCTTCGGTCTTCGGCAGCGGGATGAAGGTCCCGCGAAAGCTTACCAGGCGATCCGTGCCCGCCGGCATTCCGGCGCGGAGCTGCCAGGGATAATAGGTCGCCAACGGTGCCAGGATCTCGATGCTTCGGATTCCGCCGACCTCGTTGCCGAGCGAATCAACGCGTGACACGAGCACAGGATATGGAGCGCCGAGCACGGGCGGCTCGCGATCGATAACGCCTTCGCTCCATTCCGGCCCGAAGTCCATCCGGTACGGTTGATTCGGAATGCGAGCGACGGGAAGATTGGGAATCCTTGGAAACTGCAGATTCGTTGGCGGTACAAGACTGTGCGCAGCGAGCGTCGGATACGTTGAGGGCACGGGCTCTTTACTAAGTGTCACCCAGTCGATCAAAGACGACATTAACGATCTGAGAGCCAGACGCTGATCGAGCGGATCACCGCGTATAGCCGGAGTGCCGCTGATCTTCGCGGAGTCGGGCAGCGGCCATCCCGACGGACTCGAGTGCTGCGCAGAGGAAATTACGTAGCGTCGCTCGGTCGGAAGGAAACCGACGTCACGCTGGCCGTCGGGAGTAGTGTGGGTGAGCGAGGCGGCGCGTCCCCAGTATTCGTGACCGCCATCAACGTAGAAGACCTTTGTGTCACGTGAGCTGCTCAGATCGTCTCGGAGCCCCGCGCGTTTGCCCGTTACCGGATCCGTGGTCTGCACACTCGTGAACGGGAAGACGTCGGTCGGATAAAAGAACGTCGAGTATGGTTGGGCATCCCGTGAAGGCTGCGCGAAGCGATGATTGAAGCTTCCTCGCCCGGCGCCTGCGGTGTGGGCGAAAAATCCGTCGAACACCGCGCGGCCATGTTCGTCGGCGTTGAAATTTTGGTAGAGAAAGTGGCGGATGAATCTGCCGGTCTGTGAGACGCCGTAGCCGATTCCGTACCGAACGTGCGCGATGGCAGATGTATCGTACTTGAGATAGGACATCATGTCTCGAACGGCAGCCAATCCAGTGCCGACCACCACGGGATCCTTGGCGCGGTATACGACTTCGTAGATCTTGCCCGGCGTGAACCCTTTGCGCATGTACACCCAGCGCGGGTCGGCGACGACTTGGCCGTTCTCGACTCTGCCAAAGTCCCAGTCGCTGCGCGGGAGTGTGGTGGGCGCACCGGTTGGAGTGTCACGCACTGTGAGCACGTTGACGTGATCCTTTGGGTCGGCGACCGGATAACCGATCGCGCCGGCGAGACTGTGGCCGAGCGGTATGGTGTTTACGGGCTCGTCGATGGTGATGTCGCTGCGGACGAGTCCAGTGATCGGACGAGCGGGTGATCCCACTGCCGGAGCGGTGAAATGCAGAGCGTTTCCGTCCGGGGGAACGTCCCACTGCCAGGCGAGTGCCACGATGGTCGCGCCGCGGTTCATGAGCAGAGCGTCGCCGTAGAACTCAGACGATATCGTCGACGCGCGGGGATTCCGTCCGAGATTGAAGACGTAAGTGGTGATGCCGCCACGATTGACGATGTCTACAACCGCGAAATTGGCCGAGGACGTCGCGTCTTTCGGACGCAGCATCACGAATTCGCTCACGGCCTCCACTTCGCCACTCGCGTTTCGTGGCGCGAGCGCGAGGTCGACGATCTGCTTGTTGTGCGGATTGCGTGGATCGAATGCGAAGTACACTCGGCCGGTCAGGCGTTCGTAGGTTCTTCCCGCGAAGGTTCCGGTGACGTCGGCGCGCGAGAGAATCTCGACTCTGACGACGCGCGCGAGCGCGGTGCTCGCGCAGATAGACGTGCCGATGAAGGCAATCAGGAACGAGTACGCGAAAGCTCGATGGCTACGGGTTTTCATGGATGAACGAGGCACGATGAATGGAGGCATGCGGTGTGCGGCGGTGGAGCGCCGGCGCAGGCCTTAACATATTCTTTTTGAACCTCACACGGAGGCACTGTGAACCTGATTCGTCGCACCGTACTGGGACTGGTCGTGCTGACTCTCGGGTGTAAAGCGACGACGACCTCCCCGTCGAGCACGATGATCGGCGCAAATCTCGTACGTCTCAGCGTTTCCTCTTCCGCCAGCGAAGTCGTGCGTGGCACACCGGTGACGTTGCAGGTGAAATTGTCGAATGAGGGCAGCGCGCCGGTCACTCTGCATTTCAGCGACTCGTGTCAGATTAATCCGTACATTCAGAATTCCGCCGGGCAGACGGTACTGCCCGAGGGCGGCTCACGAGGATGTCTGACAGTCATCACGGATCTCACCGTAACGCCCGGCAACGACGTCGTCCGCGAATTCGTTTGGACCGGCAGCACCGCCTTTCAATCAGAGATGCCGCTCCGCCCGCTTCCGGCGGGTCGGTACTTCTTCACCGCCGAAGTTCCGGCCAATGAGGTCGTGCTTCAAGCGATGCTACCGCTAATCCTCAAATAGCTGGCATCGCGAAATACTAAGCATCTACTGCCAACTGAACCGGGCGAGCTTCTGGCATCTCGAAGCTCCAAGGATCAACTGCAGCTGCTCGCACCCGTTCCGTTGTATCCACGCTGATGCCAGTTCAATCCCACCACCCGTGAACGTACCACCCATCCTCACGAGCATCCCTGAACAGCCACACCATCATCCCGTCCTCCGTCACGCAGCGGAAATATTCACGCGCGTAAGGCTCGGCCCACTGCCCTCCCGAAACCCGGTCCGGTCCGGCGGCGGAGAGGATGGTCATCCATTCCTTGTCGCGGTACTGGACCGGCATCTGATGATCGCGACGCTGTCTGGTCGTCACGGCGACGCGGCGCGGCTCCGGTAATAATTGCAGAGTGAGACGCGGAGCTGCTGTCGCCTTCACCACTCGCTCCTTGAGCTGGATGCGCGCGGACGCCTGCGACGGCTCCTGACTCACCCACTCGGTGCGGCGATCGATTAACGGATGCTGGGTGTTGCGGGGCGTGACAACTACCGAGCCCTGATCATCCAGCATCTGGGCGATGGTCTCTTCCGCCGCGCGCGCCGTTGCGAAGCCGCGGTCGAAAATGTCTCCCTGCCGCTCCATTTCGCCGGTTACAGCCTCGACGCGCATGGTGATTCCGACCACGCCATCCGGCAGAGTGATTCTCTCCAGGTGCGTGCGTATCAGGCGCATCCAGGCATTGTGGCTCGCCGTCGACCGCGCCGGCCGCACCAGATGATCGTAGGTCTCACGATTGGCGAGTGAAAAACTCATCGTCATCTCGCGCGCGCACTGGCCGCGCGACTTGAGGTCAGTGGTGATGTTGCCCACCAGCGCGTTGATGACGAAGACCAGACGCTCCGGATCCCTGAGCGTGTAATCCACCCAATCGAGCGAAGCCGTCGGCAGCGATCTCGGCACCGTCGTGAAGATGCGGCGTGAATCGTCCGCCCTCGACAATCGCCACAGCCGCGCACCCTCGGCGCCGAAACGTACCTCGACCGACTCGAGATCGAGTCGCGCCATGTCGGCGCAGTACTCGACGCCAATTCCATCGAGAAGCGATGACAGAAAAAGCGACGGCTCGAGAACGCCGATCGGGTAGCGGGCGAGAAAATCGCGCTCGGTGCCGGCCGCGATGTTGATCAAAGCGCCGTTTCCATGCAGCGCGGCTACCTCCGCGCTGATCGGGACGATGGAGATGGCGGCCCTCACCTTCTCCGCTCCTTTCTCGTGATAGACCGCAACGAGATCTCTCGCCAAGGGCTCGGCACTCAAGCCTCGGGCGTCGGCCCAGGCTACTCCCTTCGCGCCAATCACAACACGCGGAGCTACTCCGAGCAGCGAAGGAACAAGCTGCTTGAGGAGCTCATTCTCGCCGCTGATGTCCTCGACGCCCGCCTGGAGGGCGACGGTGGGACTTGCAGATGGGGACCAGAGGCAGATGAAGCTCATTTGAATCGAATCGGGCACCAACGATATACCGAAGATACACCGAAAGCAACTACTGGACCGTGACCCTCGATAAATTCCGGAGAGGAGGAATCGATGCACGCGCGGCTCAATGAAACCATGTCGTTCGTGGAGGATAGACGCCGGCAGCTTTTGGACGCTGTCGATGGCGTTTCAGATGACCGTCTATCCCAGCGCTCGGAGCCCGACGGCTGGTCGGTCGCGGAGATCCTCGAGCACCTCCGAATGGTCGAGGCCGGGATCGCACGGCTGATCACCAAGCGTGTTGGCCAGGCGAGAGAGGCCGGTCTCAGTGAGGAAACGTTGACCACTTCGGTGATGCCCTCCTTCGACAAGCACCAGCAGATGCTGGAGAGCGCCGTTCTTCAGTCTCCACCCGCGGTGAGGCCTCGTCCGGATATCGACGTCACCGAAGCACTCGAAGGCCTCGAGAGCTCGCGCGATGCACTCCGCTCAGCGGTCGATCTCGCCGATGGGCTTTCACTCGGCGAGATCAAGCACAATCACCCCATCCTCGGGGAGTTGGACCTTTATCAATGGCTCATCTTCCTTGGCCAGCACGAGAGCCGGCACAGGAAACAGATCGAGCGAACCCTCCAATCAATACCGGAATGAGAAGCTCCAGAACACTCATCGGGCTGGTTGCCGCCGTCGGCACCCTCGCCCTCACCACGGCAACCGTACGGGATGCCCACAGCGAGAACGCGGCGAAGAAACCAACGATAACCGTCTACAAGGATCCCAATTGCGGATGCTGCAAAAACTGGATTCAGTATCTCGCCAGACACGGCTATCAGGTCGACGCCAAGGACTCACCCGACATGCCTGGCATCAAACAATCACTCGGAGTTCCGACCAGTCTGACCTCCTGTCATACGGCTGTCGTTAACGGCTATCTCATCGAGGGTCACGTTTCCGCGGAAGACATTGATCGGCTCCTGGCGCAGAAGCCGAAGATCGCCGGCCTCGCGGTTCCCGGCATGCCAATGAGCTCGCCTGGAATGGATGGACCGCGCACCAAGGCGTACCAGGTTCTGGCTTTCGACAAGAACGGAAAGACCACAGTTTTCGCCACGCACTAGCCCGGATGGAGCCCTTGCGTGGGGTGGGATGTTTATATATACATTCCCCATGCATAATTTCCCAAGCAATGCCGGTGCTGCTCTCCGGGTTTCCAAGCCACGCAAGAAAGCCTCGCTTCCGACGGTTCGTCGGGCAGCAAGAGCTGACGCGTCGCAGATCCTCGAGCTGGTGAGCCAGTACGCGGCGCAGGGACTCATGCTGGAGAGAACGCTCGAGCAGATCGCGTCCCGCATCGATAACTACGTAGTAGCAGGCGACGCGTCCGGCCGCGTGGTGGCCTGCGCGGCGCTCGAGGAATATTCTCCGTCTCTGGCCGAGGTTTCGTCGGTGGCTGTCGCTCCGGCCCATCACGGGAAAGGACTGGGAACTCAGGTGGTGCGCGGCGTCGAGCGGCTGGCTCGCACGCGGGACATCGAAGAATTATTCGCGCTCAGCCTGACCGACAATTTCTTTGTTTCGCTCGGCTACAAGCCAACCACGATCGCGCGGTACCCGGAAAAGCTGGCGCGCTACGACGTGCTTTCGCGCTCCGGAGTGGAGATTGTGCCCAAGCGTTGCTTCCAGAAAGTCCTGAGCAAGTGGGGAGCGCCGACGCTGGTCGGCTGATCTCGGCGAAAGAAAGAAGGCGGGCCGTTTTGGCCCGCCTTTCTTGCATCTGGACTACTGGCGCTCGACGATATCCTGGAGCGTCT
>JBJMOT010000143.1:0-55102 GCA_045803585.1 Gemmatimonadaceae bacterium | reverse complement strand
AGTTACCGCTTGGATGCAGGATGCAGTCGATTCTGCAATCTGTCAGGGCAAACCAGTAATCCCTTCCGTCCGGGCGGCTTCACCGTACCTGGTACGCTCCCGTATCGGAACGTCGACATGCGTCTCCGCAAGGATTTCCCAACCTTTGGCAGGAGCGCCGTCGCGATCGGGATCACCGCGGACGTGTTCAACGTCTTCAATCACTCCAACTTCGGGACCAACTACAACGTTGGTGTGCCGACGACGGATGCTAATTACGGCAAGCCGACCGGCGTTGTCACCGATGGCCGCCGGCTGCAGCTTGGAGCTGAGTTGAACTTCTAACCGAGCCCGATCTGCCTGAGATTGGCAATTGAGCCGATGGCTTGAGAACCGGCGCTGGTTGCGATAACCGCAGTCAGCGCCGGTTTTTTTGATGTGATTTTTGTAGGAGTGAACGTTTCTGAGGAGAACTCGCTTGCGAAGAATTTCAGTACGCGCAGTGCGATCGAGACTGCATTTGACCGCCGTCATTCTCGCGCTTGGCGTCTCGGCTTGCAGCAGCGCAACGTCAATCACCGGCGTTGGTCCGAGCACGCCGGCATCTTTATCCGTCCGACAGACGGCTTTTCTGGACACCCTCGAGCGCCGCACCTTCAACTGGTTCTGGGAGCGTTCGGATCCGAACAGCGGACTTACGCCAGATCGCTGGCCGACCAAGAGTTTTTCGAGCGTGGCGGCGATCGGATTTGCGCTGACCGCGTATCCGGTTGGAGTCGAGCGGGGTTACGTCGCGCGCGCGGACGCGGCGCAGAGGACGTTGAACACGCTGCGGTTCATGTACAACGCCCCGCAGGGTCAGCAGGCGTCCAACGTCACGGGCTACAAAGGATTCTTTTACCACTTCCTCGATATGCAGACGGGCTTCCGCTTCGAGCAGGTCGAGTTGTCGACGATCGATACGTCGCTCCTGCTCGGGGGTATTCTGTTCGCGCAGTCTTATTTCACAGGGACTGATGCGACGGAGAGCGCGATCCGCGCTTACGCGGATTCGATCTACCTGCGGGTCGATTGGGCGTGGGCGGTTCATCAGCCGAATGTCGTGAGTATGGGATGGCATCCCGAGAACGGGTATATCGACGCCGATTGGCGGGGCTACGACGAGGGGATGATTGTCTACGTGCTCGGCCTGGGATCGCCGACGCATCCGATCGATCCGGCGAGCTGGGCCGAGTGGACCAAGACTTATATGTGGGCGGATTTCTACGGGCAGCAGCATGTGAATTTCGCGCCGCTGTTCGGGCATCAATACTCGCACATCTGGATCGACTTCCGCGGAATCCAGGACGCGTACATGCGCGGGAAAGGGATCGACTATTTCGAGAACTCACGACGCGCGACGATCTCGCAGAGGTCCTATGCGATCGCCAACCCAGGGCAGTGGAAAGACTATGGGGCTAACGTCTGGGGGCTAACGGCGGGAGACGGTCCATTCGATACCGCGTTCGTCATCGGTGGAAGGACGCGCCAGTTCTTCAGCTACAGAGCGAGGGGTGCGGCCGCCAACGAGATTCAGGATGACGGTACGATTGCGCCGACTGCGGCTGGTGGGTCTATAGCTTTCGCTCCGGAGATCGCCATTCCCGCGCTCATCGCGATGCGGCAGAAATACGGCGACAATCTTTTCGGCAATTATGGATTCGTCGACGACTTCAACCCGACGCTGGTCGATGGAACCTCGCGCTATGGGCGCATCGTCGCTGGCAAGGGCTGGTTCGACACGGATTATCTGGGAATCGATCAGGGTCCGATAATCGCGATGATCGAGAACTACCGGTCGGATCTGATCTGGAAGACGATGCGCAAGAATCCGTACATCGTGGCAGGTTTGAAAAAAGCGGGCTTTACCGGAGGCTGGTTGGGCAATTGAGGCGGTAGAGCCCGCTCGGTGCCTCAGGTTCGCAGTCTATAGTTGTAAGTAACGGCGGCGATCACGAGAGATAGGCGGTTACCAAAGATGGTTCCTTCGGGGGGCGCGATGCAGTCTGCGTCGATGGGACAATGGAAGTCGAATGCGATTTTCCCGTTGCTGATCTGATAGGTGTAATTGCTCTCGAACATCGCATCGGTGCCGTCCCATTGGGTGCGGTGCTCGAATATCACTGCCGTCCCGTCTTCGTTGAGGGTAAGGATCTGAGAGATGATGGTTGGAGTCAGACCGGGAGTCGCAGCGGGGTAGGTCGGCAATGACCGGCCATCGACGTCGGTCAAGTCGAACTGTGCAGTGATCGTAGTTGGCCCCGTCGAGTCGTGGCATGCGACGATCGAAGCGAGAGCAAGCAGGAACCATTTTTGACGAGACAGGCGCATTAGAACCTCCGTTGTCGTATTCGAACGATGTAATCTCGGGGCAGTGCTTTGTGCTGGTCTCATTGAGGCAAGGTTCTGTAGGTATAGAACTGAAATGGACTGTCCGGTGGATAGGAAATCAGCACGCGAAGTCCGTTGTCCAGTATTTGGCCGGCGGGGAGCATGGGACAGTTGGCGTTCGATGGACACACACGTGCGTAATCGAATGCAATTGTGGAGTTTGTGATGGTGTAGAGGTAGCTGCTCGAGATGGTGTAGTGAGTGCCTCCCGAATCAATCCGATCTTCCGATATGATTGCACCACCGGCCCGATCAAGCGACATGGTTCCAGAGACTATCGTCGACCCAGGCGTCCCCGTACCTGGAGGCGAGGCCGCGGGGAGCATGTGTCCGTCAACGTCCGTCAGCTCGAACCGGGCCGAGATGGCGCCGGGCGCGCTCGGATCGGTGCAGGCAATCGCCGCAAATGCGAGAAGGAGAAAGCGTTTCTGACAAAACAGGGGCATATGTTGTCAAGAACTCCGCTCGAGATGCTTCCACGATAATGCGACGTAACCCGGTACGTCCAGCGAACATCCTGCGAAGCGCTGCTTCGGGGTTCTTGCTCATCCTGGCCGCCGCCTGCTCATCCGCGTCGGCCGGCGACAGGACTACGCTACGCATCTGGGCGATGGGCCGCGAAGGTGAAGTATTGTCCCAGCTCATGCCCGGCTTCGAGAAGGAGCACCCGAATATCCACGTCGAAGTTCAGCAGATCCCGTGGACGGCGGCGCACGAGAAACTTCTTACAGCGTACGTCGGTGAATCGACACCCGACATCGCCATGCTCGGCAACACCTGGGTGCCGGAATTCGTCGCGCTCAACTCGCTCGCCCCTCTCGATAGTCTGGCGAGCGCGTCGCGTGAAATTCGCCGAGACGATTTCTTCGACGGGATCTGGAAAACCAACGTCGTCGAGGGAAAGACTTACGGCATTCCCTGGTACGTCGACACGCGGTTGATCTTTTACCGCAGCGATCTGCTGGCGAAGGCTGGCTACAAGGAATTCCCGAAGACGTGGGATGCCTGGGTCGCGGCCATGAAGAACATCAAGGCGCAACAAGGGACCAATCAGTTCCCACTGCTGATGCCGACCAACGAATGGCCGCAGCCGGTGATCTTCGCGCTGAATGTCGGCTCGCCGATTCTGCGCGATGGTGGCCGATATGGGGCGTTCGAGCAGCCACCATTCCGCGAAGGATTCGATTTCTACATGAACTTCTACCGGCAGCGTTTGGCGTCGCCGGTGTCGACTTCGCAGGTGTCGAATCTGTTTCAAGAGTTCGAGCGCGGGAACATCGCGATGTTCATCTCGGGCCCGTGGTACATCGGCGAGATGAAGAACCGGCTCGACTCGGTGACGCAGAAGAACTGGATGACGGCGGCGATGCCTGGACCGCGAGGGCCGGGGGTGTCGACGGCGGGCGGATCGAGCCTGTCTCTCTTCGCGGCGTCGAAGCACAAGAAAGAAGCCTGGCAGCTGATGGAGTATCTGTCGCAGCCGTCAATTCAGCTCCAGTTCTATCAGCTCACTGGTGATTTGCCGCCGAGGAAGAGCGCGTGGCAGGATACCGCATTGGCGAACAACAGGTATGCGCTGGCATTTCGGGATCAGCTGGAGCGGGTGGTGCCGACACCGCAGGTTCCGGAGTGGGAGGAGATCGCCACTACCATCTTCGAGCACGGGGAGCAGGCGATACGCGGCGTGAAAACGGTTGATCAGACGCTGGCGTCTTTGGATGCCGAAGTTAACGCCATGCTGGAGAAGAGGCGGTATCTCTTGAGCCAGGCATCTCGGCCGTGATGACAGTGCGAGCGCCGGGGGATGCCGGGAGGGCGGCGTGGTTGTTTCTGGCGCCGGCGTTGGTGCTGATCTTCGTGTTCTTTTTCCTGCCGGTGCTGGCGTCGTTAGTTCTGAGCGCGACGGATTTTGATATCTATGCTATCGCCAATCCATCGTCGACGAGGTTTGTCGGGCTCGCTAACTACACGAAGCTGCTGCATGCGCCGGAATTCTGGCAGGCGCTTAGAAATACTTTTTACTTCGCGCTGATTGGGGGTCCGCTCACCATCGCAGTATCGCTGGCCGCGGCGCTTTTGCTCAACGCGAAGCTGGTGCGGTTCAAGAGCTTCTTCCGCACGATCTACTTCACGCCGTTCGTAACGACGCTGGTCGCGGTCGCAATTGTGTGGCGATACCTGTACCACACCAAGTATGGGCTGCTCAACTACGCACTCGGCCATATCGGGATAGGGCCAATCGACTGGCTCGGAGATCCGCATTGGGCGATGCCGGCGATCATTCTGCTGGCGATATGGAAGCAGTTCGGGTACAACATGCTGATCTTCATCGCCGGACTGCAGGCGATTCCGCAGGATCTCTATGATGCAGCGGAGATCGATGGCGCGGGGCCGGCGCGTCGCTTCCTCAATGTGACGCTGCCGTTGCTCAGCCCGACGCTGCTGTTTGTCGGGGTGATCACGATGATCGGCTACTTCCAGCTTTTCTCGGAGCCGTACGTGATGACGCAGGGCGGGCCGTTGCGGGCGACTACCAGTGTAGTGCTGATGATGTACGAGGAGGGTTTCCGCTGGTGGAGGATGGGCTACGCGGCTGCCATCGCGTTTGTTCTGTTCATCGTGATTTTGATCGCGACGCTTCTACAGTTTCGGTTGCAGAAGGAGAGGGTGTAATGGGGACTGCAACTGAAGACTACCAGCTGAGGGCTGTGCGCGGAGCAGCTGGAGGCGGCGAGCTTGGTTCGGCAAAAACACGGCGACGGATTTCGCAGGCGGTCCTCTATGCGCTGCTCATCATCGGGGCGCTGCTGGCGATTTTCCCGATGCTCTGGATGCTTTCGGCTTCGCTGATGCCGACAGGGGAGGCGAGTACGTATCCGCCGCATCTCATTCCGTCGCGGATCACGTTCAGTCATTACGGCGAGCTGTTCACGCGACTCAATCTTGGCCGCTACCTGTTGAACAGCACGCTTATCGCGGTGACGGTGACAGCGGTGTCACTCGTGGTGAACTCGATGGCGGGATATGCGTTTGCCAAACTGAGATTCCGCGGACGGGATCGGACATTCCGGCTGCTGTCGCTGGGACTCGTGCTGCCGGTGCAGGTGGCGATGCTGCCGCTCTTTCTGTTGATGAAGAATCTTCATCTCATCAACACTTACTGGGGAGTGATCATTCCGGGGATGGCAAGCATCTTCGGAATCTTTCTCATCAGGCAGTACGCGCTGTCGATTCCCGACGACATGCTCGACGCCGCGCGGATCGACGGCGCATCGGAGCTTCGGATCTACTGGTCGGTAGTGGTGCCGGGAATTCTTCCGATCCTCGCCACGCTGGCCATCTGGACTTTTCTGGCGACCTGGAATGATTTCATGTGGCCGTTGATCGTCTTAAGTGACGAGGCACACTACACGCTGCCGGTCGCGCTCGCCAACCTTTCGGGCGAACACGTGCAGGACACTGAGCTTATGATGGCCGGGTCGGTGCTCACCGTGATTCCGGTGCTCGCCGTATTTCTCTTTCTGCAGCGGTACTACATCCAGGGAGTGATGGCCGGGTCGGTCAAGGGATGAGGAGAGTTTTGATGAAGGGTAGGGCAATTGGTCTGCTATTCTGTGTACTCACGTTCCCGGTGCGGGCACAGACACCGCCGACAACGAGTCCGCCGGCGAACGCCTCTTCTATAGTAGTGGACTCCTTCGACTCGGTGACGCAGTGGACGACGACGCCGGCCGAGGGGGTCGAGATCTCAGTGCATCCGGACTCGAATGGGGTTCACGGGCGCGCGATGCGCGTCGATTTCGATTTCCACGGACACGGCGGGTACGGCGTCATCCACCGGGCGTTCAATCTGGCGCTGCCATCGAACTACGAGATCTCGTTTGCCATAAAAGGCGACGCTCCGACCAACACCCTCGAGCTCAAGCTGATCGATTCCACTGGCGACAACGTCTGGTGGTCCAACAATCCCAATTTCCGTTTTCCGAAGGACTGGACGACGGTGACGCGCAAGAAGCGGCAGATATCGTTTGCCTGGGGACCGACCAACAACCGGGAGCTGAGACAGTTCGCGGCGATCGAGATCGCCATCACCGCCGGCTCGGGCGGCAAGGGAAGTATCTGGCTCGATGATCTGGTGGTCACTCCGCTCAGTCCCGACACGCGGTTCTATCCGTCACCCCTTGTCACTTCCTCGTCCCAAATGTCCGGCTATGAGGCCGGTAAAACCGTTGACGCCGATGCCGCATCGGGGTGGCGTAGTGCACCTATCAGAGTTTCTTCGGCTTCAGTGACATCTCCGACGGCTGGTACCATTGCGTCGGGCTCCGAGAGCATCGATCTCGATTTCCAGACTCGGCGTGAGTTCGGCGGAGTAGTCATCACGTGGGAGCCAGGGCGACGCGCCACTTCGTACGTCGTCCAGACATCTCCCGATCGACAGAGCTGGCAGACCATCTACACGGTGCGTCGCGGATCGGCCTCGCCTTTCGCCCCGACGTCGGCTGCGTCGACCAAAACGGCGTTGGCGAGTTCGGCTTTCTACCGTGATTACCTCTATCTACCGGAGAGCGATGCGCGGTATATGCGGCTCGTTCTCACCAATCCCGAGACCAGCGCCGGCTACGGTATTCGGGACATTTCAATCAAGCCATTCGATTGGGCAGCCACCGAAAATGATTTCTTCCTCGCGATCGCACGCGATGCGCCGCGCGGTAGCTATCCTCGGCCGTTCGTCGGCGAACAATCGTACTGGACGGTTGTCGGGGTCGATCGTGACAGCGCCGAGGCACTGATCAACGAAGAGGGGATTATCGAAGTCGGTCGCGGGCAATTCTCGATCGAGCCGTTCGTCTATAACAACGGCAAGCTCATTACATGGAATGATGCAAAAACTTCGGTGGCCTCAAACGCGGAGTCGTTACCGCTGCCGCAGGTGGTTTGGAGCGCGAACGACATCGATCTGACTATCACGGCTTTTGCGGCGGGTGGGGTGGATTCTTCAGTGCTGTACGCGAGATACCGGCTAACCAACAACTCCAAAGGCTACAAGAAGCTGACGCTCTACCTCGCGCTGAGGCCGTTTCAGGTGAATCCGCCGTGGCAGTTCCTGAACCTTCCTGGAGGGGTCGCGCATATCGATTCGATTTCGCAGCAGGGAGTGAGTGTTCGCGTCAGCGGAAACAAGTTCGTTCGCGCGCTGGCGTCGCCGAGCGGATTCGGCGCGCTCGGATTCGACGATGGCAATATTGTCGATTGGCTCCGTGCCGGTCGTATCCCCCAATCTGTCTCCGTGGTCGATCCTACCGGTCACGCTTCGGCGGTGTTCGCGTACGACGTGGAGCTGGGCCCGCATGCATCATCGAGTCCCATCGACATCGCGGTTCCTTTGCACGGTGGCGATCTCAGTCTCGGGCAATTGTTATCGACGTCTAGTCCGCCAGCGACGTTATTCCCCGGACAAGGCGAGCGCGCGGTGTCTGCGCAGCTCGACAAGACTGCCTCAGAGTGGCGGCAAAAGCTGGGACCGGTGAGCATAATGCTGCCGGCATCGGCGTCGCGTTATACGCAGACGATGCGCACTCAGCTGGCCGACATCCTCATCAATCGCGATGGGCCGGCAATTCAACCGGGGTCACGCAGCTATTCGCGCTCGTGGATACGAGATGGCTCGCTGACTTCCACCGCTTTGCTCCGGCTCGGACACGATCAGGACGTCAAGGATTTCATCGACTGGTTCGCCGGCTATCAGTACGAAAATGGCAAGATTCCGTGCTGCGTCGACGAGCATGGCGCGACGCCCGTTCCGGAGAATGACAGTCACGGCGAATTCATTTATGTCGTGGCCGAGTACTACCGGCACACTGGTGACAAGGCGGAGCTGGAGAAGATGTGGCCGCACGTCGCCAGGGCGGTGGCGTATATGGATTCTCTGCGCCACTTAAGGATGACGGAGCAGTACACCGTCGGCGCTAACAAGCCGTTTTACGGATTGCTTCCGGAGTCCATAAGCCATGAGGGTTACAGCGCGAAACCCGTCCATTCCTATTGGGATGATTTCTTTGCGTTGAGGGGCTTCAAGGACGCGGCATTTATCGCCAAAGAGCTCGGCAAACCGGAAGCAGCGGACTACGCGCAGATCAGAAATAGCTTCCGCTCCAATCTCTTCGAGTCGATCCGGCAGGTAGTGATTTCGCGGAAGATCGGATTCATCCCTGGGTCAGTGGAGCTCGCCGATTTCGATCCAACATCGACGACGATCGCGGTGAGTCCGGGCGGAGAGGCAGGCCGACTGCCGGGGCCGCTGCTGAATCGCACCTTCGAGAGATACTTCCAGGAAGCGCGGGAGCGCTCGTTGGGAATCAAGCCGTGGGATTCGTACACGCCCTACGAGCTGCGTAACGTTGGCGTCGAGATCCAGCTCGGACAACGCGCGCGCGCTCACGAACTTCTGGATTTCTTCTTCAAGAGTCAGCGTCCCGATGCCTGGCATCAGTGGGCCGAAGTCGTTTATCGCGATCCGAAGACGCCGAAGTTCATCGGCGACATGCCGCATACCTGGGTGGGCAGCGATTACATCCGCAGCTTCCTCGACATGCTCGCTTACGAGCGCGAGAGCGACAGCTCGCTGGTGATCGGCGCGGGAGTGCGGGACGAGTGGGTGGAGGAAGACCCAGGCGTGAAAGTGTCGAACCTGAGCACGGAGTACGGGCCCCTCAACTACGATATGCGGGCGATCGGGAAAGTAGTGACGATCAATCTGCGCGCGGGGATCAGGATGCCCCCGGGTGGGATCGTGATTTACTCACCGCTGGATCAGCCGATTCTGTCCGCGACTGTGGATGGAGTAGCTGCACCCGTGAAAGGCGCGGAGATCCGGGTCAGAAAACTTCCCTCGATTGTTACGGTTAGGTACGCCCGCTGACTCTGTTGCGTATGGATCTTGGCGCTAGCTGGCGGACCAGGGATGCATTTGGGCGCGATCTGGCCCATCGAATACCGAAGCAGGGGGCTGAAAGCTTAGTCAGCTTCAGGCTTTTCAGCTTCCATACTGGCGTTCGGTCAACGCGACAGGATTTCGCCCTTGGACGCGATGACAGATGCGTAATACCGTCCGGACGACTTGATGGTTCTTTGTTGCGTCGAGTAATCGACGTGCACGATCCCGAATCGCTTCGAGTAGCCGAGCGACCATTCATAATTATCGAGCAGCGACCAGGCGTAGTATCCTCTCAGATCAACGCCGCGACTCATGGCATCGTGGGCCGCGCGCAGATGCTGCCTGAAATACTCGACCCGCAAAGGATCCTCCACACGCCCGTCGATCGCCTGCGGCGAGTCGTAAAACGCGGCGCCGTTCTCGGTGATGTAAATCGGCAGCTTCCCGTACCGCTCAGTCACCCACAGCAAAACTTTCGTCAGTGCTTCGGGAAAAACCTCCCAGTGCGTCTCGGTCTGAGTATGCTCGGGCTGCGGCACGTGCTTGGTACGCAGCGGGAGGATGTCCGGATGATACCGCTCGACCTTGCGCGTGTAATAGTTGATGCCGATGAAGTCGATGGGCTGCTTGATCAGCCGCATGTCGTCGTCGGACCAATCGGGCCACGCCTCGCCGAAGATCTCCTTCAGCTCTTCCGGGTAGCTGCCGAGCAGAACTGGATCCAGATACTGGCGGTTCATGTACGCGTCGGCACGGCGTACCGCATCAAGATCTTCCGCCGACTGCGAGGCCGGATACTTGGGCTCCAGGTTCACGGTGAGGCCGATCTTTCCATTCCTGGCGGCGCTGGTGGAGCGGAAGCACTGGACCGCCAGTCCATGCGCGCGCATCAGATTATGCGTCGCGATCGGCGCCTCGAAAAGATTCGAGTGACCAGGCGCAAGAACTCCGGAGAGATAGCCGCCGTCCGTTACTACCCACGGCTCGTTGAGCGTGCTCCACATGTCGACGCGGTCGCCGAGTGCGTCCCAGATCGTCGCGGCATAATCGGAGAACCAGTCGGCGATGTCGCGATTGAGCCAGCCACCCCGGTCGTCGAGGGCTTCGGGCAGATCCCAGTGGTAGAGAGTGACGTTCGGCTTGATGTTTCTCTTCAGCAGCTCGTCGACGAGCCGCGAATAGAAGTCGATTCCTTTCTTGTTGACGGTGCCCGTTCCCTGCGGAAAAATCCTCGCCCAGGCGATGCTGAACCTGTACGCGTTCGTCCCAAGCTCGGCCATCAGCGCGACATCTCCATTGTAGCGCCGATAGTGATCGCAGGCGATGTCGCCGGTCTGGTCGAGCCATGTATTGCCCGGAGTGTGGGCGAAGCGGTGCCAGATGCTGCGGCCGGCGCCATCGGCGGTGGGCGAGCCTTCAATCTGATGAGCGGAAGTAGCGGTTCCCCAGAGGAAATTGTCGGGGAAGATGTAGGCTCGGGTCATTCTTTCGTATTGGCGATCGACGGCAAACTGCGAACTCGTGATGAGGTGTTATGGCGCGGGTAAAGCTCGAGGGTGTTAGAAAAATTTACACGGAAGGCGCGCAGCAGGTAGCTGTTGATCGCGTCGACCTGGACGTTGCTGATGGAGAGTTCGTGGTACTCGTCGGGCCGTCGGGGTGCGGGAAAAGCACCACGCTCCGAATGATCGCGGGCCTCGAGTCGATCAGCGAGGGTACGATCAGGATCGGCGACCGGGTGGTCAACGATGTGCCACCAAAGGCGCGCGACATCGCGATGGTGTTCCAGAACTACGCGCTTTACCCGCACATGACGGTGCGGGAGAATCTGGGTTTTGCGCTCAAGCTCAAAAGCATGGGTGGCGCCGATATCGAGAAGCGGGTGAACGCAGCGGCAGCGACGCTCGGGCTCGAGGAGTATCTCGATCGAAAACCGCGGGCGCTATCGGGTGGTCAACGCCAGCGAGTTGCGCTCGGACGCGCGATCGTCAGACAGCCTCGGGCTTTTCTGTTTGATGAGCCATTGTCGAATCTCGACGCTCAGATGCGCGTCTCGATGCGGCGCGAGATCGCGCGGCTCCATCAGGACCTCAAGGTGACGATGATCTACGTCACCCACGATCAGGTCGAGGCGATGACGCTGGGCGACCGCATCGTGGTGATGAACAGGGGTCATGTGATGCAGATCGATACGCCGATCAATCTGTACGAGAAACCGAAGAACAGATTCGTCGCCGGGTTTATCGGGAATCCGGCGATGAATTTCGTGAACGGGGAGGCGGGAAGCGGAATGCGGGACGCGGGAGGCGGGAGGTGGGACGCGGGAGGCGGGGCCAATGGGTCGAGGTCGAGGTTTATCGCCGAGGGAGGAGACTGGGAAATCGAACTGCCAGCGCGGGTCGCCTCCTCGCTGACGTCGGCGCGAGGCAAAGCCATCACGCTGGGGATTCGACCGGAAGACGTCTCAGTAGTCGCAGGCGCGGGGGTCGCTTCCGCTGCCACGACAGCGCGGCTGGATCTGGTAGAGTCGCTTGGAAATGAGACTTTCATCTACGCGCGTGCCGGTCGTCACGATATCACGGCGCGGGTCCCTCCGTCCCAGTCGCTGCCGCCGCTTGGGGGGAGCATCGTCTTGGCGTTCAATCTGGAGAGAGCGCATTTCTTCGATACGGTGAGCGGGGAGAGGATCGGGTAGCACCTAGCTGGTGTGCGCGCGAACAGACATGAAACCTAGAAGAACAAGACGCGGCGAGGCCTCTAGGATTTTTCTACGGCCCGCCCCACGATGATCGTGATATTATCCGTCCCACCCGCATCGAGCGCATCCTGCAACAGATCCTCGCACACCTGCTTGGCGGACGTCATCTTCGAGAGGCGTTCCCGGATCTGATCATCCGACACGTGCTTGGTCAGCCCGTCGGTGCAGAGAAGGTGGACATTCTCCCAGCAATTGCGGAGGCGTGTCACCACCGGTGCCGTCTGCGCGCCGCCGATCGAGCTCGATAGCACGTTCGACAGTGGAGAGCGCGCGGACGAAGTCTGCGTCATGATCCCTTCGTCGACCATCTCCTGAGCGAGCGTCTGGTCGCGTGAAATCTGGCGCAGCTTGCCGTTAGCGTAGGTGTAGTAGCGCGAATCACCGACCTGAAGGAGATACGTCCACGGCCAGACGGCCATCACCAGCGTGAGGGTCGTCGCCATCCCGGCGGTCTCAGGATCGGCGGAGCCTTGCTCGATAACGGACTCGTGGACTTCCTTGGCGGCGCGCTCGAGGGTCTCGACAAAATCGCCGTCGGTATCGTTTTCACGGTAGTAGCAGCGCGCGGCCTGGGCGATGTAGTACGCGACTTTTTCCAGCACGATGCGGCTGGCGGTCTCACCCTTCTGTCCACCTCCGACACCGTCAGCTACCAGCATGAACGATCCGACCCGCTCTTCCTCGATTGGGAGATGCTCGATGGAAGGCAGACTCGACATCTTTACCTGAAGGCGACCGCGCAACTGCGCAATCAGGAAATGATCCTGATTCTCCGGTCGCACGTACCCGGTGTGGGTGATGCCGTAAGAGTCGAGCTCATCGTCGCGCGGACGACGCTCCGACCCACTCAAGTGTAAGGTCTCGGGAAACTGGAGACTGGTAGCGCTCTCTGTCATTGGAGCCTCCGACAGATCGAAATAGAGGGACGAGTCATGAAAACCTCGGCCGCGTCCCTAATGGAAATCGTACTCTCCCCGCTCTTCCTTCGCCATGCCGAATTGCGTGTTTATCCAGCTCTGTCCATAATCAGCGACTCGCCGGAGGTAGACTTTAGATGAGGAAGCTCACACTCGCGGTAGCGCTCAGCTTGGTTGCCTGTAAGTCGGCTCCGCAGATGCCGAGGATGAGCATCTCTTCCCCTGCGAGCGCTGACTCGGTGGTCGAGGTGTGGCTGACCACGGGAGATCAACGCGCTTTGTTGGCGCGACAGCCCGATCTTCGACTCGGCTTGACCCTCGTCGATTCCACCAAGCCTGTCATCGACGTCGATCCGGGTCAGGTGTATCAGGAGATGATCGGATTCGGCGCCGCCATGACCGATGCGTCTGCGTATCTGATGCAAAACACCATGTCGCCAGCTGAGCGCGAGGCATTGCTGCAGGATCTCTTCGGTCGAGACCGCGGCGTCGGCATGAGCTTCATTCGAGTAACGATGGGCGCATCTGACTTCTCGCGTGAGCACTACAGCTACGATGACGTGGCCTCTGGGAAAACTGACTCGGCGCTCACCCATTTTTCGATCGACCGGGATCGCGCCGAGAAGCTGCCGATGCTGCGACGGGCGCTGGCGATCAATCCGCAGCTCAAAGTGATGGCGAGTCCGTGGAGCGCGCCGGCGTGGATGAAGACGACCCAGAGTCTGATCAGGGGGACGCTGCTGCCGAAGTTCTACGACTCGTTCGCTGATTACTTCGTGAAGTTCATTCGCGCGTACCAGGCGGCAGGCGTCCCGGTCTACTCGATCAGTATCCAGAACGAGCCGAACTTCGAGCCCGAAAATTATCCGGGAATGAAAATGGAAGCGGCAATGCGCGCGGATGTGATCGGGAGGCATCTCGGACCTGCGTTTGCGCGCGCAGGAATCAGAACCCTGATCTGGGATTGGGATCACAACTGGGATCTGCCGCAGCAACCGCTCGACGTGCTCAGCGATTCAATCGCCCGCCGCTACGTGCAAGGCGTCGCGTGGCACTGCTACGGTGGCGATGTATCCGCGCAGAAAGTTGTGCACGATCGCTACCCGGACAAGGACGCGTACTTCACCGAGTGTTCAGGCGGCGATTGGAGTCCCAAATTCGACGAGAATCTGAAGTGGACAACGGCGAATCTGATAATCGGCGCGACGCGGAACTGGGCGCGCGGAGTCCTGATGTGGAATCTCGCGCTCGACGAGAAACGCGGGCCCCATCTTGGCGGCTGCGGGAATTGTCGCGGTGTGGTGACCGTCGATTCAAAAACGGGATCGTACAAGCGAGAGGTTGATTATTACGCTCTTGGGCAAGCGAGCAAGTTCGTGAAGCCGGGAGCGCATCGCATCGGATCGAGTGGGGGTGATTCGACGCTGGCGCACGTCGCGTTTCAGAATCCGGATGGCGGCAAAGTCCTGCTGGTTCTCAACGCCGCCCAGGGAGCGCAGGTTTTCGCGGTGAGTGCCGCGGGCAGCTCGTTCGCCTTCACGCTGCCCGCGGCTTCGGTGGTGACGTTCATCTGGAGATAGAGTTTACGCTCCCGCAAATTCTCAGCAGCAACTCGCTAACTCAACGCGTTCTTGTAGTTCGCGCGATACGAGTTGCGGATAGTCCCCGTCCACCATCAGGTGCAGGTGATGATTCCAGGCGACGTCACACCGTTATCGCACGTCTTGGCCGACTGCGAGTGAGTGGCGGTCGCTGTCCAGCTCGCGGGCGGGCCGGCGACGTCAGTCGCGGTGATGGTGACGTTCTGCGATGGGGTGAACCCCTGAAGTGGCGCGGCCATCGTCGCTGTTCCACCGAAATACGCTCCACCGTTGTCGGCGGCGTACTGCTCTTCGTAGGTCGCAAGGTTGCGGAGATCAGACTTCATCGCCGCGACATAGGCCTTGTCTTTCGTGCTCGCAAATTTCGGAATCGCGATCGCGGCGAGGATGCCGATGATCACGACGACGATCAAAAGCTCGATGAGGGTAAAACCCTTTTGGCGCTGCATGGAGAGGCTCCGAGAAGGTGATTGTCCCGCGATGTTGCTCATCTCAAGGACCCTTCTACAGAGTGCGCTGCAACGCTAAGAGGTTATTAAGATCGGAAGGTGTTCGGTCAATTTCGTTGCAGTCAATCGACACCAGGGGAATCACCGAGTCGCCGTCGCCAGCCTGGCTCTCCGCCGCGAATTGACATTGGTAAAATCCCCGAGGTTCAGCGCGTAATTCGCGTTGATTCTCCCGTTCCACTCGGCGGCCTCCGCCGCATGGCCAAGTGCGGCATGAGCTTCGGCGATGCGATTCATCACCAGGACGTTGGTGGTGTCTGCGGCCATCAGGATCGGCAGCGCATCTGCCGGCTTTCCCTGCTGGGTGAGCTGATAACCTTCGAGCGCAGCCAGAAAATCCCGCGACACACTCGCATCGTCATCAGCTTGAGACTTGAGTGCGGCCAGCTCTTGTCCCGCCGGGGCCCAGTGTCTCATCAAACCATGCGCCATCGCGGCGTAAAAATGAACGTTCCACGGCACGTCGGCGCTCGCTGCTTTTGCCAATGCTATCGACTGGTGAGCAGCGTTTGCATTTCCGGCGTTCGCCTGCACCGTCGCCAGCTGCGAATAGAGAACCGCAGTTGTGCGTTTGTCGTGCTGCGCTTTGGCTTCGGCGATCGACGCCTCGAACTGCCCGGTAAGCGCGTCAGGCGGCCCGCCCTGAAGGACGTAGGTGCCGATGATCTGGCGCATGTAGTTGAGTTTCTGCTGCGGAGTCCAGGAGTTGGCGATCGCCTGATTGAGAAAGTTTCTCGCCTGATCGTATTGGCCCTGAAGCACGGACGCCTCGGCGAGTCCCGCATACGCCTCGGGGAATTTCGGCGTGAGTGTCGTTGCCTTCTGATACTCCTCGACAGCGTGCGGAAAATCTCCGCTCCATTGCAGCAGTTCGCCGTAGGTGTCGTGAGCGTTCGGCGCTGTCGGGTTGAGCTCGACCTGCCGCTTGGCTGCCGCAAGAGCGCCCGCTTTATCGCCTTCGTTCCATGACAGGTAAGCCAGGCTGTTGTAGCCGACTGCATAATCCGGATAACGCGCGACGAGATCTCGAGCAGCCGGAAGCGTAGCACTGAAGACTCCTCCGGCGGCCGCGAAGGCGACCAGCCGATCATTGGGCATCAGCTGCGTGGCGGTGCGGAACAGAGCGACGGCCGCGCCACTGTGCCCGAGGGCTGCCTCGCGATACGCTGACGCGAGAATCAGCTCCTTGTTGGTGGCGTGCGCCGCATCGGCGACGCCACGACTCAGCTCGGACTCGAGATCTTTCTGGTCGAGGCCGAAAGCGGTACTCGCGTAGAGGACTCGTGCGAGTCCGAATTTCGGATCGGCATCGATTGCCGCCTTGAAGTGGGAGTTGGCGGACTCGAAGGAGACGTTCTCGTAGTCTTTGACGCCGGCTCTGAACTCGGCGGCGGCGGTGGGCTTGCTGGTGGTGAGCTTGAGGGTGGTGTCGCTTTGCGCGCGGGCGAGGGACGGGAGAGTGGCCAAGGTTACGGCGATGACGATCGAAGTGACACGAGGGCGCATTGGGGCTCCTATTTTGCCTTCGTCGCGGAAATCCACCTGGTGATAACATCTCTGAGCATTGGCAGCGTGACCGTCCCATTCTCGAGCACCCGATCGTGGAATGCCTTGATATCGAACTTCGGCCCCAGCTCACGTTCGGCTTCTGTCCGCAGCCGCCTGATCTCCAGCTGTCCAACCTGGTAGGAGTAGCCCTGACCTGGCCAGCCGATTCTGCGATCGACATCGATCGCCGCCTGCTCGGGTGTGCGAGTTGTATGCGCGAGCTCGTAGTCGATCGCCTGCTGCCGAGTCCAGCCTTTGGCGTGCATGCCGGCTTCCATCACGAGGGTCGCACCCTCGTAGACTTTGTCTTCCAGCCAGCGAAGGCGTGACAGATCAGACGAGAACAGGCCGAGCTCGTCGGCGACGGTCTCGGCGTAGATCGCCCAACCTTCGACAAATGCGGAGTTACCGAGGTAGCGGTTGAGAGGGTGGACGCCGGTGATCTCCTGGGCGATGGCTAGCTGGAAGTGGTGGCCGGGGATTCCCTCGTGGAACGCTAGTCCCTCCATTCGCAAACGCTCACCCGGCGTCGTCGCATAGCGCAAGTTCACATGGAAGACGCCCGGCCTGCTGCCGTCTTCGGCAGGCTGTTCGTAGTTGGCGAGGGGCTGCGATGGCTCCTGAAACGGGAGGAACGGCTCGACAACCAGTTTCGCCTTCGGCAGAATGCCGAACATCCTCGGCACCCGCGCATTCACACGATCGAGAATTCTCTCGACGGCCGGAACAACTTCTTCGCGAGTGCGGAAACTCGCAGACGAATCGGTGCGAGCCTGGCGCATGGCAGCGCGAACGTCGGCTGTCCCAAAGCGCGCGACGGTGATCGCTCGCATTGTCGACTCGGCGCGTGAGACCAATTGTTGGCCGAGGTTGTAGATCTCGTCGGGCGAGAGGTTGAGAGTGGTGTATCGGCGAATCGACGCCGCGTCGCAGGCAGCGCCATTCGGATTGGCGGTGATCGACACATTTTCACGCGCTGCAGGCAAGTACTCATTGGCAAGGAAGTCGCGATACCGGCGCACAGCCGGCGCGAGCTCGTTCGTCACCAATTGCGCATACGCCTGGTCGAATGCGAGAGTGGTGTCGCGCAGGGCCGGGCTGTAGAGCGGCGACGCGGTTCCAGCCGCCGCGAGCAATCGGTCGGAGGCTTCGATGACGCGACTCACGTTGACCTTGGGCTCGGTGTATCCGGCGCGGAGTCCTTCGCGAAGATTGACAATCTCTTCGTCGACCAATTTCGGGAACCCGTGCCAGCGCGTGAGAGCCTGCGCGCGCAGATCCGCCGTGCCGACCGGCTGCTGCTGTGCGAGCGGGATGTAGTTCGCCAACAGGCCAATCATCGGACTCACGTTCCAAACGCGAAGGTTGCAAGCGCGCATGGCGATGCTCGACTCGAGCTCTTCGCGGAGCAGACCGTAGGTCACCCATTCGCTGCGGCCAATCAACGTGTTGGGATCGATCTGCTTGAGACGTGCGAGAAACTGATCTTCCTTCGCCTGCCAGGTGCGTTCTGCCGCGGCGGAATTGTCAGTGAGGCGGTCGTGACGCGCGCCGGGGATGCCCTGCGTCGTATTGATCTCCGGAACTGTTTCGCGGAGGGCGGCGAGATACTCGTCGGCAATCGTTGTAACGGATCTCGCCGGGCCGTAAACGCCGGCCGGGGATGGCGCAGATGCGGCGTGCGGCTGACACGCGATGATAGCGAAGCTCAGAAGAGTGTAGCGGCGAATATGTCGCACCGTTGACTCCCGGTTTTCTGAAAGGAAGGGGATGAAACTTGCTTTGCATCGATCCAAACGGAGCCTACTTGCCAGCCAAGAACAAATTCCTCGATCCGGCCGGTGATCGACTCAGAGCGATATTCCTCCTCGCCACGCTCAAGCACAAGAGGTCGGGCCAGGAATTCTCTCATACTCAAGTCCTGACCGAAGTCGTCATCGAATGTTTGCGCGGGTACAACGTTCAATGCGCGATCGTGCGGCTGGCGGACCACGACATTCCTCCCGGAACGAAGAGCAACATGGGCGGTGGGGACGATTGGCCCGGGATCCTCAAAAAGATTTTGGAATCTGACATCATCATCTTCGCCACGCCCATTTGGTGGGGAAATCAGTCTTCGTTAATGCAGCGTGTGATCGAGCGCCTCGACGAGCTCCACAACGAGCTGCTCGAGACTGGCAAATCGCGGCTGACCAACAAGGTGGGCGGGATCGTCATCACCGGTGAGGAGGATGGCGAGCAGCATATCACCGGGAACATCTCGAACTTTTTCTCGAACATGGGCCTGCTCATTCCCCCGCACTGCGCCATTTCTTATCAGGGGTCGTACACGCGTGCTACACGCAAATCGCTCGGCAAGAAATTTCGTGAGGAAGAGGGCACGGCCGACGCGGTGGAGAAGATGGCGAAGAATCTTGCGTTCTTCGCAAGGTTGCTGAAGGCGAACAACATCCCCGAATAAGTCCTGGAAAGGCTTGGTGTGGTTTAACGGCAACTGAAGCGGGTAGCCGGGATCCTAGGTTTTTTCCCGGTTTGGGCCCATCTTGGGCCATGTTTCCCAGCCTTCTCCTCTGGGGCCGCGTCGTCTCGACAGCGGTCGCGCTCATTTATGTCGGCCGGGAGAACCAGCTCAACGTCCGGCCTCCCCGCATCGAGCGCGATATCGTCGTCGACGGCGCACTTACCGATAGCGTGTGGCAGCAGGCGGCGATTCTCACCGGCTTCTCGGAGTTCTCCCCGCACGACGGGGTTGCGGCCGCCGATTCGACCCAGGTGCTTGTCTGGTACTCACCGACGGCTGTCTACTTCGGGATCCGCGCCTTTGAGGCGCACGGCGCCGTCCACGCCGCTCTGGCGGATCGGGACAAGATCAGCTCTGACGACAACGTTCAGATTCTGTTGGGCACTTTTCACGACCATCGTCAGGCCTACGTCTTCGCCGTGAATCCACTCGGCGTGCAGATGGACGGGACCATCGTCGAGCAAGGGCAGGTGCTGACCGGCGCATGGACGCCCACTCTTTCCGGGCGGGTCGCGCCGGATCTCAGTCAGGACTTCGTCTTCACCTCGAAGGGCCGGCTGACGGACTACGGCTACGAAGTGGAAATCAGGATCCCGCTCAAGAGTCTCAAGTTTCAGGCGGCCGATGCGCAGAGCTGGGACTTGAACATCGTGCGTCAGGTGCAGCACTCAGGGCACGAGGATTCGTGGGTGCCGGCGAAGCGCTCCAATAATTCATTCCTCTCGCAATCCGGGAGTCTGGATGATTTGGCTGGACTGTCACGCGGACTCGTGCTCGACATCAATCCCTCCATCACCCAGAAGGTGACTGGTGGGCCGAGTCCAAGCGGGTGGGCGTATGACCGCGGGTCGCCGCAGCTCGGCGGACGCTTGCAGTGGGGAATTACCAATACCCTGACGCTGAACGGCGCTGTGAATCCGGATTTCGCCGAAGTCGAATCCGACGCGGGGCAATTCGTGATCGATCCGCGGCAGGCACTGTTCTTCCCCGAGAAGCGACCCTTCTTCCTCGAGGGCCTCGAAGCGTTCAACACTCCGCACAACCTCATTTACACCCGGCGAGTGGTGCAGCCCGACGCCGCGATCAAACTCACCGGGAAAGTCGCCGGCATGAGTGTCGGTCTGCTCTCGGCCGCGGATGATCGCAGTCTGTCGCCGACCGGTCTTGACCGCGCCTTCTACAATTTGCTGCGCGCCCAGCGGGACCTCGGCGGCAAATCGCGGATCGGCATCGCCTACACCGATCGCGTGCTCGGCAGCGATTACAATCGCGTAGCCGACGTCGACAGCCGCATCGTCTTCGGAGATGTCTACGCCGCGTCGTTTCAGGCCGCGGGGAGCTTCGACAAGACCGCCGGCCTGACGCGCAACGCACCACTCTGGGAAGGCCAGCTCGCGCGGAACGGGAAGGAATTCGGCTTCCGCTACATCTTCACCGGCATCAGCGAGGACTTCCTGGCGCGCAGCGGATTTATCTCGCGGCCAGGGATCGTTCACGCCGGCGTCGATCATCGTGGGACGTGGTTCGGCCAGCGTGGGTCGATGCTGGAGACGCTCACTGGCGATTTCCTGCTCGACGATCAGTGGCAGTACTCGCATTTCTTCCATCAGGGCGACGCTCAGGACAAGAAGCTGCACCTCAGTGGCAACGCGGGTCTGCGTGGCGGGTGGAACGTCGGCGCGGGGTTTTATGTGGAGACCTTCGGCTTCGACGACAAGTTGTACGCGGGCTATCAGATCCAGGCGCCGACGGGTGAGATCCTCCCATTCACCGGCAGGCCGCGGATCACCAACCATGACTACGTCTTCACGCTATCGACTCCGCAGTGGAAGAAGTTCAACGGCAATCTGCTGTATGTTGGCGGGCAGGACGAGAACTTTTATGAGTGGGCGCAGGCGGACATCGATCTGATCCAGCTGGCCATGAGCGTGCGACCGAGCGATCGTGCGCGAATCGAGGGCACCTTCGACTACCAGGATTATTGGCGGCGCACCGATCACTCGTTGGTCGGGCGCAACATGATTCCGCGGGTGAAGCTCGAGTACCAGATCACGCGTTCGATTTTCATGCGGTTGGTTGGCGAGTACGATCTTGGCCGAACCGATGATCTGCGCGACGAGGATCGGACGAATTATCCGCTGCTGGTCGACGGGGAGCTGGCCACCGCAGTGCGGGATCGTTCGCTACATGGCGACTACTTATTTTTGTATCAGCCGACACCCGGAACTGTGTTCTTCCTCGGGTACGGCAGTCAGGCTGATGGGCCGCCCGATCCGGAGCAGAGATTCAATTGGCAACCGTTGCGTCGAGCTTCTGATTATTTCTTTGCCAAGTACAGTTACTTGTTCAGGCTGTAACGGCAACTGCTACTGCAAGCCACCCGCTACCCGCTAAACGCTGGACGCCGTCAGCTGCAGGCGACGGGACAGGTCGTGCGGCATCGCTGCTCGCGGTCCGCTGACAGCGTGCCTACAAAACGCGCGGCGTAGAAAGAGTTTTGCGGTTGCCTTAAGTGATTCGCGATCTGTCAGACAGTTTGCAGCAGATAGCGAACGGCGTCCAGCGGGTAGCGGGTGGCCGGGACCCGGTGCTTGTCAAGCCGTTTAGATGTACTTCATCCACCCCGCACGATTGGTCGCCTTACGATGCGCGTACCACCTGCACGGCCAGTAAAGCGTCCCGATAACTATCGCCCAAACAAGGTAGAGAAGCGCGAGCGACCACACGTACCCGTCCGGGGGCGGCGGGCTCATTATGGGATGATTCGCGAACAGCCACGGATCGATGTTTCCTTCGCGCGCGAGCGATACGAGCACCGCCGCGAAGTGAATCAGCGGAATGTGCAGCAGGTAGTAGAACATCGGCACCCGCCCGAACGTCGCCACGAATTCTCCGATTTTCCCGCGCGCACGGTCGAACAATGGCATTAGGAGGATCGTCGGGCCGAGCGTCATCAACAGAAACTGGAGCGACGCCGGGTATTTCGTAGTCGCGATGTAGCGCAGGAATGTCGGGAGCTGGGTCTCACCAGTAGTGTGCCAGTGCCGCGGATCCCCGTAGACATCGAGCGTCCGTAACAGGAAGAACATCACGATCGCGCCGAGTCCGATAGCGACGCACATCTTGTCGCGCCGGTCGCGCTCCATCGTCATCACCGCGCCGAACGCGTAGCCCGCCGCCATCACGCCGATCCATGGGACGATCGAGTAGAGCACTGCCAGCGCCGGCCCGCTGTCGCCGAGCTGAATCGGACCGCCGAAGTAGAGGATCTGCCAGAGCGGAGCGAGCGCGCCGGGCACCGCGTCGTTTTCCGGCCGCGCCACAAAATCCATCAGGTTGTGCAGGAACATCATCCCCACGCCGAAGGCGGCGATGGCCGACATCGGCAGCCAGATAATCGCGCCCATCAGCACCATGCACCAACCGAGCATCCAGATGACGCCCGCGAGCAGGTACTCGTTGAAATGAAAGTTGAATGTCCAACAGACACGAATGATCGTCAGCTCGAGCAGCACGAGAACCAGGCCGCGCGTCACGAGGTACTGTGAGAGGGCTCGCTTGCTGGCGAGTTTCTGGCCGAGCAGATAGGCGGACGTGCCGGAAAGGAAGGCGAACGCCGGCGCGACGAAGTTGGTGATCCAGCGGGTGAAGAAGACGGACGGAACCGGGCCACCGGCTGGAACTCCAGCATAAACCCTGACGTGATCGATGGCCATCAGGATCATCGCGACGCCGCGCGTCACGTCGACGGTGTGAACTCGCGCGTGCCCCGGGAGTGCACTCACGTCAGGGGTGTACGATCCCGTAAATGGGGACTGAACGCGGCCTGGAGGCGTCGTCACGTCCGCCAATGTAGGGGCACTTGAGCGACGCGCAAGACATTTTGCTAGACTAGGGACTGAATCCAACTGAGGAATTCGACCTGTCGCATCGCATGTGGTTTCGCTCGCGTGTCGTCATAGTCACTATCCCCCTGCTCGCGGCCTGCCGTTCGGAGGCGACCAGGAATTCCTCGAGCGCGTCTCGCGGCGATAGCGCGGTGACCACGCATATCCCCGAGTGGATGCAGACGCGCGCCGCCCAGGAGAATCAGCTGGCAGCGGCGTCGGCCGTGATGCACGACTTCCGATTCACCGATCGTGTGCGGGAGAGCGGAATCGATTTTCAGAACCGCGTCGTCGACGACGCCGGAAAGACCTACAAGCTGGCGCACTACGATCACGGTTCGGGAGTCTGCGCCGCGGACGTTGACGGAGATGGTCTTGCCGACGTCTACATGGTCACCCAGCTCGGCACCAACGAGTTGTGGAAGAACCAGGGCAGTGGCCGGTTCACGAACATTACCAGGAGTGCCGGTCTCGAGATGCCCGACGCCATCGCGGTCGGCTGCTCGTTCGCCGACATCGACAACGACGGCGATCCCGACCTGTTCGTGACGACCGTGCGTCACGCCAACCACCTGTTCGAAAACCTCGGCGGTGGACGGTTCCGTGATATCACCCAGACAGCGGGCGTCGGTTACGTCGGTCATTCATCCGGCGCCGTCTTCTTCGATTACGATGGTGACGGGAAGCTCGATCTGTTCGTGGCCAACGTCGGCGTGTACACCTCCGACCAGCGCGGGCCGGGCGGATTTTATGTTGGACTGCGCGACGCGTTCATGGGTCATCTGCATCCCGAGCGCGCCGAGTCGAGCATCCTCTATAGGAATATGGGCGGCAATCGATTCAGCGATGTGACCACTGCGACGGGGCTCGTCGACAAGAGCTGGAGTGGTGATGCGACCGCGCTCGATATCAACGACGATGGATTTCCCGACCTGTACGTTCTGGATATGCAGGGAGGTGATCACGTGTGGCTCAATGACAGCGGGGAGCGCTTCCGCGATGCGACCGCCCGCTATTTCCCGAAGACTTCCTGGGGGTCGATGGGCGTGAAGTCGTTCGACTTCAACGGCGATGGCCGGCAGGACCTGTTCGTGACGAGCATGCACCCCGACATGTGGGTGAACGTGAAGCCGGGCGATTGGGCGGCGGAGACCCGAAAGGCCGACACCAACACCGTCGCGGCGGGGATGATTCCCGGCGGAAAATCCAAGTTCATTTTCGGAAACGAGCTGTTCGTGAGGCGGACAGGTGGTGCGTTCGCCGAAGTTTCGGACTCACTCGGCGTCGAGACGTACTGGCCCTGGGGACCGAGCGTCGATGATTTCAACGCCGACGGCTGGGACGACATCTTCATCGCCGCCGGCATGAATTTCCCGTTCCGCTACGGCATCAACTCGCTGCTGCTCAATGAAGCCGGCAAGCATTTTCTGCCGAGCGAGTTCGTCGTCGGCGTCGAGCCGCGTGCGGGTAACGCGATGAAGCAGGTCTGGTTCACTTTGGAATGCAAAGGTGCCGATGCGTTCAATCAGCTGTGCGGCGCCTGCGCACAAGGCAGTGGCGAGCTGGGCTGTCAGATCGATTCAACGGGTCGTCTGACGATGATGGGCGCGCTGGGTAGTCGTTCCGCCGTCGCCGTCGATCTCGACAACGACGGCGATCTCGATATCGTCACCAGCGAATTCAATGGGAAACCGCAGGTTCTGGCAAACGATCTTGCCCAGAAGCATCGTGTGAACTACCTGAAAATCCATCTTCACGGCACCCGTTCCAACCGCGACGGACTTGGCGCCGAGGTCAACGTCGTGTTGCCGAGTGGACGGCGGCTTCTGAAAGTGATGGACGGCAAATCGGGATATCTGTCACAGAGTGACCTGCCGCTTTACTTCGGCCTCGCTGATGTCGACGAGGTGGACAGCATCGAAGTCCGCTGGCCGTCAGGTCGCCATCAGAAAGTGTCGGGCCCGATCAAATCCAATCAAACAGTCGATGTAACGGAGAATTAGAGCGCCGGCCCGGACAACGCGGTAGATTTAAAGAGAACCACCGGCACTTTTGTGCGGGAGCCCGCCACCAGCCCGCATTTCCGATCCGCCCATACGAGGCGGCAGTCCGGCGCTACTGGCGACGCCTTTCTTCCGCCGTTCGAGGCCGATCATGCACAAGTACAAGGGAATTTCCGCCGACGACAAACACAGAATCGTCAATGCACTCAAGGCTCGCGGAGCCGGCACCTGCCCGCGCTGCAACGACAGTCAGTGGACGGTCAGTGAGTATTCGATGATCGAAGTGCAGGCGACGATGGATCGCAACACGAACGAGACAACGACGATCCCGTCAATCATGATTGTGTGCGAGCACTGCGGTTTCATTGCTCAGCACGCGCTGCAGCCACTCGGCATCTGGCCCGAAAGACTCGCCGACCTGGAGTCGGGACAGATCGGCTCGTCCAGAGTAGCGACGGCCTGACGATCAGCGGTTCGCGAGCCAACCGTTGATGCTCTCAGCAGCATCGCGACCCTCGCGAATCGCCCACACGATCAGCGACGCGCCACGACGCGCGTCGCCAGCCGCGTAAACTCCGGGGACGCTGGTGCGATGCGCGGCATCCGTCGCGACGTTGCCGCGCGAATCGAGGCTGACGCGCAAGTCGAGCAGCAGGCGGCTCTTGACCGGGCCCGTGAATCCCATCGCCAGTAGAACGAGATCCGCCTCCAGCTCGAACTCGGTTCCAGCTATGGGCGCGAAGTTCGTGCGTCCATCGGCGAGAGTCTGAGTTTGCAGACGCACGCCGTGAATCCGCTCCACTCTGCCGTGCTCGCCTGAGAATGCCGTCGTGGCAACGCTCCAATCCCGTTCGGTGCCTTCTTCATGAGCGTGACTCGTGCGAAGCTGCATCGGCCAAAGCGGCCACGGCGTCGTGTCAGCGCGCGACGCGGGTGGCTGCGGCAGCAGCTCGAACTGCTTGACGCTCTGCGCACCCTGTCGAAGGCATGTCCCAGCGCAATCCGAGCCGGTGTCCCCACCACCGATAATTACAACGCGTCGATCGCGTGCTTCCTCGATCTCCGTGAGCGCCCCTCCGGACTCCAGGCGACGGTTTTGGGCCGTCAGGAAATCCATCGCCAGATGAATTCCGTTTAGCTCGCGCCCGGGAACATCGAGCTCGCGCGCCGCGCCCGCGCCAGTCGTTACGCAGATCGCGTCGAATTGCGCGCGAAGCTCTTTGACGCTGATGCTCTCACCGACGTCGACGCCAGTGCGAAACTGAACTCCCTCCGCCTCCAGCTGATCGAGTCGAAGATCGAGCACCGACTTCTGCAGCTTGAACTCGGGAATGCCATAGCGAAGCAATCCGCCGATGCGCTCGCTCTTCTCGAACACTACGACGTCGTGACCAAAGCGGCGAAGTTGTTGCGCCGCGGCAAGTCCCGCCGGTCCCGATCCGATGACCGCGACGGTGAACCCCGTTGCACGGCGTGGAGGGCGCGGCACAACCCATCCCTCGGTGAATCCGCGATCAGCGATGGTCTGCTCGATGTGCCTTATCGCGACTGGCTCGGTCACGACGCCGAGTACGCACGCTGACTCGCAGGGTGCGGGGCACAGCCGGCCGGTCAGCTCCGGGAAATTGTTGGTGGCGTGCAGAGAATCGAACGCTTCCCGCCATTCGCCACGCTGCACCAGACCGTTCCATTCCGGAATGACGTTCCGTACCGGACATCCGGTATCGCCCTGACAGAAGGGAACACCACAATCCATGCAGCGCGCGGCTTGAGTCTTTACCGAAGATTCCGGCGCCGGTCGATAGAATTCGCCCCAATGACGAACGCGCTCTTCCACTGCCTGGCGCTCCGGCGTCGCGCGCCGCAGCGTGATGAACGCTTTGGGCTCAGCCATGGCGCGCGTTCCTCGCGTCGACGATAGACATCCCATGGCGCGACGATGTTCCCGTCGCGGCAACGGTTTCGGTCTGACGCTCCAGCACCTTCCGATATTCGCGCGGCACGACGACATAGAAGTTCCGCATCGCACGATCCCATTGGCCGAGCTCACGCTTCGCCCGCGCGCTCCCGGTGAGCCGCGCGTGCTGCTCTACGAGCCGGCGCAGTATATCACGCTCACCGAAGTCAGCGACGTGCATGAGATCGACGAGTCCAGTATTGCATTGCCGTTCGATCTCGCCGAATTCGTCGAGCACGAACGCCAGGCCGCCACTCATGCCAGCCGCGAAGTTGCGTCCGATGCGCCCGAGCACGACGACAGTGCCACCCGTCATGTACTCGCAACCGTGGTCGCCAACACCTTCGACGACCGCTATGGCTCCGCTGTTCCGTACCGCGAACCGCTCTCCCGCAACACCCGCGATGTACGCTTCGCCCGATGTCGCTCCGTACAAAACCGTGTTACCGACAAGAACGGTTTGATCGGGGATGAACTGCGCGGAGCGCGGATGGCGAACCACCAATCGTCCCCCCGAAAGTCCCTTGCCCAGGTAATCGTTCGACTCACCTTCGAGCTCGAGCGACAGCCCGCGCGCGGCAAACGCGCCGAAGCTCTGGCCCGCCGAGCCGCTGAACTTGATGGAGATGGTCTCCTCGGGCAGACCGACATCGCCGTAACGACGCGCGATCTCCCCCGACAGCGTCGCACCCACAGCGCGATCCGCGTTCGTAATATCCATGGTCGCCGTGACTCGTTCGGCGCGCTCCAGCGCCGGCTGCGCGAGTTGCACCAGCGCCGAGTTCATCTTTCCGACGACGCTTGGATGACGGCGGCGTGGCTTCACGTAAGCACGCTCGACCCGATCGACCAGAGTCATCGTGGCCGGCATCGCCAGGTGTAGCAGCGCTGACAGGTCGAGCGTCCGGGCCTTCGCGTTCTCCGACATCTTCACAGACCGCAGCAGGTCAGTCCGTCCGATCATCTCGTCCATGGTATAGAACCCGAGACGCGCCATTATCTCCCGCACTTCCTCAGCGACGAAGAAGAAGTAATTCACAACATGTTCAGCTTGACCCGCAAAGCGGAGACGAAGCTCCGGATCCTGCGTCGCGATACCGACGGGGCAGGTGTTGAGATGACATTTGCGCATCATCACGCACCCCTGGACGATCAGCGGAGCGGTGGCGAAGCCGAACTCGTCGGCGCCGAGCAGCGCAGCCACGACGACGTCGCGACCCGTCTTGAGCTGCCCATCGGTTTGGAGACGCACCCGTCCGCGCAGACCATTCATCACCAGAGTCTGCTGCGTCTCGGAAAGTCCAAGCTCCCAAGGCGAGCCCGCGCGCATGATCGACGAAAGTGGGGAGGCTCCAGTGCCGCCGGAATCGCCGGAGATGAGAATGAGATCGGCGCGCGCCTTTGCCACGCCGGCCGCGACGGTTCCAACGCCTGCTTCGGCGACGAGCTTCACCGACACAGCTGCGTGCGGTGCGATCGCCTTGAGATCGTAAATCAGCTGTGCCAGGTCTTCGATTGAGTAGATGTCGTGATGCGGTGGCGGCGAGATGAGCGTGACGCCCGGCACCGAATGGCGGGTGCGCGCGATGATGGCGTCTACCTTGTGACCGGGCAGCTGACCGCCTTCGCCTGGCTTGGCGCCCTGGGCGATCTTGATTTGCAGCTCGGTGGCGTTGACGAGGTACTCAGCCGTTACGCCGAACCTCGCCGACGCGACCTGTTTGATCGAGCTGTTCTTGTCGGTCCCGAAACGCGCGGGATCTTCCCCGCCTTCGCCGCTGTTGCTCCTGCCACCAAGCTTGTTCATGGCGATAGCGAGTGTCTCGTGCGCCTCGGCGCTCAAAGAGCCGAACGACATCGCGCCGGTGCAGAAGCGCTTCGTGATCTTCGAAGCCGGTTCCACTTCTTCGATAGGAATCGGCTCCCGCTCGACGAAGTCGAGCATGCCGCGCAGCGTCGATTGCCGACGCGTCTCGTCGTTGGCGAGAGCGCTGAATTCCTTGAACGTCGAGTAGCTGTCGCCGCGCGTTGCGTGCTGGAGCTTGGCGATGGTCAGCGGATTCCAGTTGTGGTGCTCGCCCTGAACGCGATACTGATACTCGCCGCCCGGATCGAGTCGCGTTGTCGACCAGTCATCGCCAAAACCGGCCCTGTGACGACGCAAAGTTTCTTCGGCGATGAGATCGAGGCCGATGCCGCCGACGCGCGAAGGCGTTCCGACGAAGTGGCGATCGATGAGAGGCGCGCTCAGACCGACGGCTTCCCAGAGTTGGGCGCCGCAGTAACTCTGGAGAGTGGAGATGCCCATTTTGGACATCACCTTCAGGAGGCCCTTGCCCACTGCTTTGATGAAGTGGGCCTCCGCTTCTCGAACTGCAACTGAAGACGACCAGCTGGTGGCTTCGCGCGAAGCGGCTGGCACCGCCGAGCTTTTGTTGGGGACGAGCGCTGGGCCGGCCAATGATCCGACGGTTTGCAGTGCGAGGTACGGATGAACGGCGCTGGCGCCGTAGGCGATCAACAATGCGAAGTGAGAAACTTCTCGGGCCTCGCCGGTTTCTGAGATGAGGCTCACGCGCCACCGAAGTCCCTCGCGGATGAGATGGTGATGCACCGCAGAGACGGCGAGTGCGGAAGGAATTGGCGCATGCTCGGCGTCGGTGCCGCGATCGCTGAGCACGAGAATGCCACAGCCAGAAAGAACCGCGCCGGTCGCGCTCATGCCCAGCTGCTCGACGGCACGTTCGAGACCGCGTGATCCATCGCTGACTGCGAATACCGCGGGTATCGTGACCGCCCGCAAAGTCGGCTCGGTGACACTCCGCACCGCGCGCATCGCCTGTGCATCGAGAACCGGTTGCGAAATCCGAAGTTGTCTCGAATGCGCCGCCGATTCCTCGAGCAGGTTCCCTTGCGGGCCGAGATTCATTGCCAGCGACATCACCAGCTGCTCGCGAATTGGATCGATGGCAGGGTTGGTTACCTGCGCGAACATCTGCCGGAAATAGGAGAACAACAGCTGCGGCCGCTGCGAAAGCACCGCGAGCGGAGTGTCGTTCCCCATCGACCCTGCCGGCTCCTCTCCTAAATCCGCCATCGGCCCCAGAACCATCTTCACTTCGTCCGCCGTGTACCCGAACGCCCTCTGCCGGGTGAAGAGATCTGTGGCCGTACTCTCAGATCCGGTATCGTCGTTGCTCAGATCTCGGATCGTTGGTTGCTTTTCCAGCCCCGCAATCAGGCTGTCCAGCTCCACTCTCTCCTCAGCGATCCACCTCCGATAAGGCCGCACCATCCCGAGCTCGAGCTTGATCGCCTCATCGTCGAGAACCCTCCCCTGCGTCGTGTTGACGACGAGCATCCGCCCCGGCTCCAACCTCCCCTTCGCCCGGATCGCCGACGCCGGAAACGGCAACGCGCCGGCCTCCGATGCGAGCACCACGAGATCGTCCGTAGTAACGACGTACCGCGCCGGCCGCAGCCCGTTTCGGTCGAGCACGGCGGCGACCTGGCGCCCGTCGGTGAACGCCATCGCTGCCGGCCCGTCCCACGGCTCCATCAGCGACGAGTGATACTCATAGAACGCCCGCCGCTCCGGCGACATCGACGCGTGTCCCTCCCACGCCTCAGGGATCAACATCGCCATTGAGTGCGCGAGCGGGCGACCGGCGAGAGTGAGCAGCTCGAGCACGTTATCGATCGACGCCGAGTCGCTCTGCTTCTCACCGCAGACCGGAAGCATGCCTGCGAGTCTATTGCCGAAGCGCGACGACGACATCACGCCTTCGCGGACGCGCATCCAGTTGAGATTCCCGCGCAGCGTGTTGATCTCGCCGTTGTGGCAAAGGAACCGGTACGGGTGCGCAAGTCGCCACGACGGGAAAGTGTTGGTCGAGAACCGCGAATGAACGAGCGCGATGGCGCTGACGAGATCTGGCTCACTCAGATCCTTGTAGAACGTCGTCAGCTGAATGGGGGTCAGCATCCCCTTGTACACGACGGTGCGCGAGGAGAGGCTGGCGAGGTAGCAGTCACTGCCGCCGGGCATCATCCGCAGCGCCGATTCGACGCGGCGGCGAATCACATAGAGCGTGATCTCAAAAGCGGAATCCGCGTCAAGATCGCGCGCCACACCCATCGTCGAAACAAAAAGTTGCCGGATTACCGGGCGGGAACGACGCGTCGCGGTCGCGAGCACACCATCGTCGACGGGGACGTCGCGCCAGCCGAGCACCGTACATCCCTCCGCGACGACCGTCGACTCGATAAGTCGCATGCACGCCGCGCGCTCGGCGCGGGACGAAGGAAGAAAGACCATCCCGATGCCGTAGCTGCCCGCGTCGGGCAGCGCGATTCCCCATGGCGCGCAGACGCGACGGAGAAATGCGTGAGGCACCTGAAGAAGAACTCCGGCGCCGTCGCCGGTGCAGGAATCGGCGGCGACGGCGCTGCGGTGCGAGAGGTTGACGAGAAGCTGGAGGGACTTCTCGACGATGTCGCGAGAGCGAGCGCCGTGGATGTTGGCGACGAAACCAATGCCACAAGCGTCGTGCTCGTAGGCCGGATCGTACAACCCCTGCTTTGCAGCCATCGCTTTCCCCGGAGCGTTCGCCCCATGCGAGCTGTAGTTACAAAAAAAGGCCCCTTCCGTTTCCGGGAGAGGCCTTGCGCGTTTAGTTCTGCAACCTGCTTATGAGTCTGTGTTGTTGCCCGCGCGAAGTCTCCCGGTCACGCCATTTCTAATGGCGAGGATCGGAAGAAGTCGATTATAGGCGCGGGATGTCAGCATTTTGAGTTTGGCTCTCTACCGCAAGCTACAGTATGTGGCTGGCGCGTCAAGCATAAATATGCATTTTTAGGGCCGGTTTACGTCCACCGATTGCCGTCGCCCAAGCTCCATGCAGCTCTCCGCCCTCAGCTGACATCTGGTCGTAACGCCACCGCCCGCCTCAAATAAACATGGTTAGCCAACTTCCTCGGCGCGCTCAGCTCGAGCTCCACCAAGGTCCGAAGACACCGCGGCATCGACCCCGGCACCGGAATCTCGCTCGCGCAAAGCAGCGGAACATCGACAAACCCCATCTCGCGCGCGGCCAGCGCCGGAAAAGCCGAAGTCAGGTCGGACGTCACCGTAAACCAGATGCTCACGATCTCGTCCTGCTCGATCTGGTTTCGCTCGACAATCGCCGCTAACAATTCCCGCGTCGCTTCGGCTATGTGTCGCGGATCATCCTTCTCCACCGACGTCGCGCCGCGAATCGCCTGAGTGCGTCGCCAAAGCCTGGACCGCGCGGCGACGGCTGCGATGAACCGCGTGTGGTTGTCACGGCTATCCTGAATTCCCTCTGCGAGCACCGCCAGTCCGTAACGCTCGGCCGCCGCCCGCCCTGCGATCGCCGCCTGCGTCGGGTCACCACGCTCCGCGACCTCGCGCGCGGCACCGGCGGTATCGAAAGACTTGGTCGACCTGATCCACGGATGCTTGTCGAAGAACGAAACGCACTGCGCGAGCGCGGCGGGGTGACTGGCTGCACTCTTGAGATCGTGGAGTGTCGCTCCCTTTGGGGCGAGGAGACAATGCTTCACCGGGACGAGAACATCGGTAACGTTGCGTATCTTCGCCGAGCTCGCCAACGCGTCCCACCCACTCTCGATTCTGCCGATGACGGAATTCTCGACGGGAATTACGCACGCGTCGGCCGTTCCTTCCTCGACGGCCCGAACAGCCCCGGTGAATGTCGGCACCGGCACCAGCTCCACCGGATGTCGCCAGATTTTCGCGATCGCGTTCTCGGCGTAGGCGCCGCGCGCTCCCTGGAACGCGACGCGCATC
This sequence comes from Gemmatimonadaceae bacterium, assembly GCA_045803585.1. GTDB lineage: Bacteria > Gemmatimonadota > Gemmatimonadetes > Gemmatimonadales > Gemmatimonadaceae > UBA4720. Next base: position 22,222 of record JBJMOT010000143.1, on the reverse strand, counting down.
ACCAGGTCACGCGGATGCCTCTCGGCGGCCGGAGCGTTGGAGCTCGCGGTTCCTTTGCGGACAGATGTTGGTTTCAACATGACGCCCCACGATGAAGGTTGGAAGGCGCCGCTCACGTAGGGCCGGAAAAGCGAAGGCCCCCGCGCTGCGGAGGCCCTGTTGTCTGCGACGATTGCTTTTCGGCTACGCGCGCGACCCGGGCCCCCGACGGATAAATCCGTAGAAGACGTAATAATAGGTCACGTTAAAAGAGAAGCCGGTCACGCGGCAATCATAGGATTGTTTTCCGGGAAAGTAAAGTGCGGCCTTAGTCAGGCCTTCTTCCGCGTCGTTGACTAGCGTCGTCCCGTCAGCTGTTGCAAGCCGGTGTTGTCGGTGTTCACTGCCCACACTTCCATACGTCCGCTGCGATTGCTCTGGAACGCCAGCCTCTTCCCATCAGAGAACCAACTCGGTGTTTCATCTCTGTAGGAATTGTCGTGCGGCAGGACTTCGCGCGCACCGCGAGTGCGCAAATCGACGATCCACAGCGTCGCTTTCGTCCGCGGCGTCGTCGCATTTGCCTGGAATGCCAGCTGCTGGCCGTCAGGACTCCACGCTGGCATCTGCGCCGAGCCTTGTTGCGGAGTGAGATGCGTCACTTGATGTGGATTCGATCCATCGAAATTCATGACCCAAATGCTCATCCCATTCTTCGCGCTGACCGTGTAGGCGATCTGCCGGCCGTCGGGCGACCACGCACCGAGCCAGACCGTTGCTGAATTGTCCGTGAACTGTCGCGGATCCAGCCCGCGCGGATCCGCGCGAACGAGGTGGGCGGCGTTCCAAGGCCCGACATCGTAGAGCACGTAATCCCGCGCCGGCGAATATCGAGGTGCGCGCCCGGGAAGCTTGCGGACCATTCGCGTGCGGCCGCTGTCCGGCCACAGCTCGTACACCGTGCTCTGATCGCCTTCGGTCGTACTGTACAGAATCGATTTCCCGCCTGGCAACCACTGCGCACCGCTCACATCCACGCTCGACTGCGTGAGCTGTCGCTGCCCGCCCCCATCGGCGTTCATGATGTACAGCTGGTTCCTTCCACTTCGATTCGATTCGAAGAGAATGACTGGCGCACTGGGCGAAACGAGCGGACTGCCGCCGTTAATGACGGAGAGGGCCGCAGTTTTTGTTTGAGCTCCGGCGTTAGTCGTCAACGCTACGAACAATAGAGCGGAAGAGGCAGAAAGTCGGATCATGGTTGGTAGAGAGTTATACCAAGTCTATATCATGTCGTGGACCAGCAGTTTTTGACTGAGGGCAATAGACCGAGGGCCTAGACCCCCGGTCCCAAAACCCCTTTCACCCATCTTGCATCCTGTCGCCTCAATGCCAATAAGCCCGCTAGCCGGAAAACCCGCCCCCGAATCGATCCTCGCCAACATCCCTCGGCTCGTCACCGACTACTTCGCGCTCGAGCCCGATCCCGCTGTTCCCGCCCAGCGCGTCGCGTTCGGAACCTCCGGCCACCGCGGGACTTCACTGCAAAGCTCCTTCAACGAAGAGCACATCCTCGCCATCACCCAGGCCATCTGCATTCACCGGCGGCAGCAGGGAATCGACGGGCCACTTTTCATCGGCATCGACACCCACGCGTTATCGGAGCCCGCCTTCGCGTCTGCACTGGAGGTGCTGGCAGCCAACGATGTGACGGTGATGATCGACGATCGCGACGGTTTCACTCCGACGCCTGTAGTATCGCACGCGATTCTCAATTACAACCGCGGCAAGAAAACGGGACTTGCCGACGGCATCGTCATCACGCCTTCGCACAATCCGCCGGAAGATGGCGGGTTCAAGTACGATCCGCCCACCGGGGGACCCGCGGATTCGGCGACGACGAAATGGATCCAGGATAAAGCGAATGAGATCATTGCGGCCGGATTGAATGACGTCCGCCGTATCCCATTCTCGAGAGCGAAATCTGCCGCGACCACCCACCGCCACGACTACATCAATACCTACATCGACGAGCTCGGCGCGGTCATCGACTTCGATGCCATCCGCGCCGGCGGTCTCAAGCTCGGCGTCGATCCGCTGGGTGGCGCCGGAGTCTTTTATTGGCACACCATCGCCGAGCGGTTCAGGATTCCGCTGACCGTCGTGAGCGAAGTCGTCGATGCGACGTTCCGATTCATGACCGTCGATTGGGACGGGAAGATCAGGATGGATTGCTCCTCGCCTTACGCGATGCGGCGGCTGATCAAGCTCAAGGATCGCTTCGACGTCGCGTGGGCGTGCGACACCGACCATGATCGTCACGGCATCGTCGCCAGGAGCAGCGGACTCTTAAATCCCAATCATTATCTCGCCGTAGCGATCTCTTATCTGTTCACCCATCGACCGAAGTGGCCGGGCAACGCAGCAGTCGGGAAGACCGTCGTCAGCAGCAGCATGATCGACCGCGTCGCCGCTGGAATTGGACGAACGCTGAAAGAAGTGCCGGTCGGGTTCAAGTATTTCGTCGACGGACTTCTCGACGGCTCACTCGGCTTCGGCGGCGAAGAGAGCGCGGGTGCGTCGTTCCTCCGACGCGACGGGCGCGCCTGGTCCACCGACAAGGATGGAATCATCATGGGGTTGCTTGCCGCCGAAATGACGGCGGCGCTCAGCAAGGATCCCGGCGAGCTCTATGGCGATCTCACGAAGAAATATGGTGACTTCTTCTATGAGCGGATCGATGCGCCGGCGAATCCGGAGCAAAAGAAAATCCTCGCAGCGCTCTCGGCGAAGGACATCAACGTGTCAGACGTGGCGGGTGAGAAAATACTCAACGTTCTGACGACTGCGCCCGGTACCAAAGATTCCATCGGCGGGATCAAAGTCGTGTCAGAGGGCGGGTGGTTTGCTGCTCGGCCGTCAGGGACCGAGGATGTCTACAAGTTGTACGGCGAGAGCTATCGTAGCGCCGAGCATCTGAAGCGGATCCAGGACGAGGCCCAGACGATCGTACAGGCCGCATTCGACAAATCGAACGCGGCCCGTTGATCCAGTCGCTTAGTTGCTGCCGTTATCACCCGGGCCGGTGAACACCTGGCCGTTGACGGTAATGTTGTCGAGGTAGACGTAACCCGGGTTGGTCGGGATGTCAGTGCCCTCGTCGAACACGATCAGCAGCTCACTGATGGTGAGAGCGTCCGTCGGATTGAACTCGGGTGTGAAGCCAGTGGCCGGCAATGAGGCGATCGCGGTAGGGCCCGGATAGGAATCGCGGATCCAGTTCGCGGCGCTGCCCGGGGTGTGAACGGCGGCCGCGCAGCCAAGGAAGATCACGCCGCGATTACCAGATGCGTCGGAGACGATGATGTCCCAGCGAGGTGCGCCCGCGCCGCACCAGCCATCGGTGCGATGCTCCCACGACAATCCCGTGATTGCGGAGAGAGGCTGGCCTTCGAGACCGGTGATTCTCGCCACGCCGGCAGCGTTGGTCGCGGTGGTCGTCATCTTCTGAAAGTAGAGCGCGTGATCGGCGTTGCCCTTGGAATCAGGAAGTCCTTCGTGTGCGCGCCAGGCGGCGAAGGAGTTCGGTCCGAAACCATCGGGATGCAGTGTCAGTCCCGAATTCGAGTTGGCGTTGGCTGCCATCGATACCGCGTTCGGCTGTGCGGGACCGGCGATGCGCGATGTGTTGTCAGCGCAGGCCGCGAGGAGAAGGAGCGCGGCGGTTGCCGGCAGAGCGAAAGTCTTGCCCATGGTGCCTCCGAATTCAATTGTTTGGATTCGGAAACTATCTGTTTATTCCCGACGGTTGCATGCCGTTTTTCTATCACCCGGATGCTGATTTCTATCAGCTCAAGTGTGATTCAAGCCAAGTTGGAAGCTGGGAGGGTAGCGGTAGCAGGTTTGTTCAACTCGAGCCGCCGATTGTAGATGGACAACCTTTACCTGCTGTTCACCGAGCCGCACCTTGTTGGAGCTTGTACCTGCCTCAATGTTCGATGAGTGAACTCGGCGATCGTGCAGTCTCCGCTCAAAATGGTTTCGAGGCGACTTTGCGCTCCACTAGTCAGCCTCGCGCTGGTTTGCGCCGCCTGCTCCGATGCGGTGAGTCCGCATCCGCATCCACTCAATGATGTCCATCTCCTGGTGCTCGAGACCTTTGACGGGTCCGGTCAGGCGGTGCATCCCGACGCTGCTGCCACTCCGCTCGCGTGGGGAAACAGCGAGATCGGATTGTTCGCGACGCCCTATCCCGGCGGCAATGCCAGTTTTGAAAACCCCTCACTCTACACCAGGCAGTCACTGCTCGATTGGCGCGTTCCACAGGGTGTAGTCAATCCGATCGAGCGGCCAGTCGAGGGCTATCTCTCCGATCCCGACGAAATCTTCAATCCAGAAACCAATGAGGTCTGGCTGTACTACCGTGGAGTAAGCACGGAGAACCAAATCTTTCTCGTCCGTGGCAACGCGCCCGCCTCGTGGAGCTCGCCGGCATTGGTAGCGAGCGGTATCAACCACACCATTGTCTCGCCGACCGTCGTCCGTCGCGGGCCAGGCGACTGGATGATGTGGTCGGTGAACAGCGGGACGACGGGTTGCTCAGGCAACTCGACGACGGTTGAATTGCGCAATTCGGCTGACGGTATCAACTGGTCCGCGCCTGTCACAACCGATTTGTTCGAGAGCAACCTGTTTGCCTGGCACATCGACGTTGAATGGATTCCGGCGCGGAGTGAATTCTGGGCGATCTACAACGTCAAAGTCTCCGGCTCCTGCACCACTTCAGCGCTGCATTTTGCGCGCAGCATCGACGGCGTTCACTGGTCGATCCAGCCGGGCGCGGTGTTGGCGCGTGGCGCGATCCCGGCGTTCGCGGACATCGTGTACCGCGCGTCGCTTTTGTACGACGAGAGTTCGGGCACGGTGACGCTGTGGTATTCGGGCGCTCGGTTTGAGAAAGGAGGCTACATCTGGAGAATCGCCACCGAGCGAATGACGGTACCCAATTTTATCGAGAGAGTCTCGACTCCAGGAAATGCGGTTACGACGCCAAGCGAAACCACTGCCCCGCCGCTTAGCAACGCTACGGCGCCGTAGCTTTTCTAACTAGGCCGCGGCCATCGAGGCGAGGCGATCAATACGCCGCATCAATAGCACGGGTATCCAGACAATCCATAGCCAGCAAAGCCAGCTGCCCCTCTCGGCCCACGACAGCGTAACCAGCATCCGCCAGATCGTTAGCGGCACGGTCGTCACGAGCGCGGGATAAGAAACCGGTCCCGCGGATCTCCGCTCGATCACTCGCGCGCCGCGATATCCGCGGCGCAAAATCGTTGACCTGATGGCAGTGTCGAGCTGGCCCGGCGTCATCGATCGCCAACCGGCGATTTCCATCACGGTCCAGGCTGGCGAAGCACTCGCCCAACCGTGATCGTTGGAGCCCGCGATCAGCGCGACACCGCGCTCCTTCGCGAGGCCGAGAATCGCGTCCCGCTGACTATCGATCTGCGACAAGGCTCGCGGGGCGCCATCGGAGATTTCAGCTGCATCGATCGGCACGTCGAGCGCTTCCGGATGCAAATGACCAGGCAGGGTTAGCAGCACCAACGGTGGAACTGCCTTCGCCGAACGCACGCTCCGCACGAACACTCCCTCATCCAGGTCGTCGCGCTGATAAGCAGCGGAATCGCTCGCGTCCGTTCCCAGAATGTCGAGATGTCGTCCATCACTCCTGACCTCGATCCCGCTGAGCAACACTACGCCGCCGCCGGCGCGGGCTGGATTTCGGCGGGCGCCCTCGACCGCGCCATCGAAGGTGCCGTGATCGGTGATGTAGGCGACGTCGAATCCCGACTCCTGGTGCCACCGCCGATTCGCCGCCGGAGAAAATTCCTGGCGGCCGTCCCACGAGTAACCGGTGTGAGAATGAAAATCGACGATCACGTCATTCGGCGAGCTCATGACGAGTCTCGGCAGCGGTCGCGGCAGCATCGTTCCGCCGGCGTAAAGAACGACCAACGACAGCAGCGCCAGTGATGCCACCATGATTTCCCTGGCACAACGAACGCGCATCCTGCGCGGTGGCGTCAGTCGCAGTCTTCGCCATGCCGCATATAGCAGAGTAATCGTGGCGAAGAAGGCGAAGTGCTGACGCCCAGAGAACATCGAGAGCGCGTCGAGGGTGTCACACAGGGGCGCCAGCAGGATGTACCACGTAGATAGCGCGAGATGCGCGTCGCGGACCCTTGCTCCAGTCACCGCATCGGTAAGTGGTGGGATCGCGAATAGTGCCGTACCGAGCAACAGCACACTCATCGCCATTGGCGTCCATGGTACGCGACGCTGCCGCTGCCCCTCGTCTGAGACGAGGTGGAGCGGGGCCTGCTCGGACCGCGCGAGCTCCCGGGCGCGGCGAGTGAGTGGTGCAGTCAGTCGGGGAAATCCTGACGCGAATTATTGACGGACCATCGCGCGGAGTTTAATGGGGTGTGCTGTCGGCGGCATTACAGGGCGGTAGTCAAGGCGGGCGGTTGATCAACTCCGGCCCGCCTTGGCTTCCTATTGCTGTATACCAACTGCATCCAGCATAAACGCATACCTGAACGCTCGTTCCCTCAGCACATCGTACCGCCCAGACGATCCTCCGTGTCCGCCGGCCATGTTGATCTTGATGTAGAGCGGATTGTTGTCCGTCTTCATCGCCCGCAACTTCGCCACCCACTTCGCCGGCTCCCAATATCCGACCTGCGAATCATTCAGCGACGTCGTCACCAGCATCCACGGATACGCTTTGCGCTCGACATTGTCGTAAGGGGAATAGGATCTCATATACGCGTACTGGGTCGCATCATGCGGATCTCCCCACTGCTGCCATTCCTGCGCCGTAAGCGGAATCGACGCGTCCATCATGGTGTTGATGACGTCGACGAACGGCACGTCGGCGACAACCGCCTTGAACAGATCGGGCCGCATGTTGACCACCGCGCCCATCAACAATCCACCGGCGCTGCCGCCGTTGGCGATGAGACGATCCTTCGACGTGAACTTGTTGTCGACGAGGTACTGACCGACATCAACGAAGTCGTTGAAGGTGTTTTTCTTGTTCATCATCTTGCCCTGGTCGTACCAGGCGCGTCCCATCTCCTGGCCGCCGCGAATGTGGGCGATGGCGTAGGCGAAACCGCGATCGACGAGGCTCAGCACACTGGAGCTGAACGTCGCCTCGGTGGTCGATCCATACGAACCGTAGGCGTACTCGAGAAGGGGATGTGTCCCGTCCTGCTTCCAGTCCTTGCCGACGATCATGGAGACCGGCACCATCGCCCCGTCACGCGCCTTCACCATGAAGCGCTTCACATCGTACTTGCCCGGATCGAATCCCGGAACTTCGACCTTCTTCTTCAACACGCGCTGTCGCGTGGAGAACGAGTAGTCGTAGGTGGAAGGCGGCGTCAGCATGGACTGGTAGTTGAATCTCAGCGTATCCGAATCGAACTCTGCGTTGCCGGTCGGACCCACAGCGTAGGCTGCTTCCGGGAAGGTGATGTAGTAATCCGGGCGATGCGTCTTGAGATCCACCACCCGAAGGCGGCGCAGGCCACCGGAGCGCTGAATAACGACGAGGTTGTTTTTGAACGGCTCCATTGACTCGATGAAGACAGAGTCCGATGCCGGAATGAACTCCGTCCAGCCCCCGGTTCCAACCTTGGTGTCGGGAATCCGCATCACCTTGAAGTTTTGCGCGCCGTCGTTGGTGGCGAGAAGGAACGCACCGTCGATGTGCTCCAGGGAGTACTCGACATTTGGACGGCGCGGAGCGACCACAATCGGCGTCGCAAACGGATTGGCCGTCGGAATAACGCTCGCCTGCGACGACGTGAATCCATCGTCGTAGATCATGATGTACTTGCCGCTCTTTGACCGATTGACGCCGACATTATCGAGCACGTCGTTCTCGTGAAACACTTCGACGTCGCTCGACCGCGGCGTACCGAGCACGTGACGCCAGACCGCGTCCGAACGACGGGCGGAATCCGCTGTCTGGTAGAACAGAACGGTGTCGTTCGCCCATGCGACCGATGGTACCACCCGTGAAATCGAATCCGCGAGCAGCTTTCCGGTGCTGAGATCTTTGACGTAAAGCGTGTACACCCGCAATGCGGTGGTGTCGTGCAGGTAGGCGAGACGCGATCCCCCCGGCGTCACCGCCCAGTCACCGACCGACGAGAACTTTTTTCCGGCAGCAAGCGCGTTGTCGTCGAGAAAGACTTCTTCTGGTGCGTTGAGCGACCCCTTTCTGCGCACCCTGATCGCGTAGCTCTTTCCTTTCTCGGTGCGGGTCGAATAGTAGTAACCGTTTTCCCGGTAAGGCACGGAGACATCGTTCTCCTTGATCCGCGACAGCATCTCGTCATACAGCTTCTGCTGCAGCGCCTCGGTGTGCGCCATCTTCGCCGCGGTGTACGCGTTCTCGGCGTTCAGGTAGGAGATGACCTCCGGGTTCGTTTTGTCGCGGATCCAGAAGTAGTTGTCAGTCCGGATCTCGCCGTGGAGGGTGTCCACTCTCGGCTTGACCGTTGCCGCCGGCGGCATTGGCGCTGGCGCCTGGGCGCCTGACGAGACAGTAGTTCCTACTATAGATAGCGTTGCCAGCGAGAGAAGAATGGAGATTTTGCGCATGAGGAGGTTGGGGGCGAGGGGATCGGGCGGGTGGGGAGTTTTATCCCGCGATCTCGGGGCGTGTCAAGTTGCTTAAGGAAGTGCAACTGCAACTGAACGGCTACCCGCCACCCGCTGCACGCGGAACGCCATCGGCGCCAAACAGATCTGTCCCCACGCTTGCAGCTGATGGCGAATAGCGTTCAGCGGGTAGCGGGTGTCTTGCCCTTGTCTTGCAGTTCCTAAGAGTACATACGGCTTCTGTGCCGCGGACTATTGGGTAGGATCGCCGGCATATGTAGGATAGTCCCGCCGCGCGGATCAACAGGAACCGGCCCGTCCGCACGATCAAACGACCCGTCCATCCGCGCCATCACAACAGCAGCAAGACAATTCCCGACAACGTTGAGTGACGTGCGCGCCATGTCCATGAACGCATCGACGCCGAGTATGAGCGCGACACCCTGGAGCGGCAGGCCAAACTGGAGGAGCGCCGCCGAGAGTACCACCAGCGCGGTGCGCGGAACAGCAGCGACACCTTTGCTGGTGAACATCAGCGTCAGCATCATCAGAATCTGCTGCGACACCGGCATCTGGATTCCCGCTGCCTGCGCGACGAATACAGATGCCATCGCCAGGTACAGCGTCGACCCATCCATGTTGAACGTGTAGCCAGTCGGGAGCACGAAAGCGACGATCGAGCGCGGCACGCCCAGCGTCTCCATGTTTTTCAGCGCCAATGGCAACGCCGCTTCCGACGATGCCGTCGTGAACGCGACCAGCCACGGCTCCTTCACGGCTGCAATGAATTTCCTGATCGGAACATCGAACACCAGCGCGATCGGCAGCAATACGAACAGCGCGAACACGATCAGCGATCCGTAAAGCGAGAGCACCAGCACTCCCAGGTTTTGTAAAACTCCGAGGCCGCTCTTACCCACGGTGACGGCGATCGCCGCGCCGATCCCCACCGGCGCGAACTTCATGACGATCGCCACCACCTTGAACATCGTCTCGGCCAGACTTTCGCAAACCGTCAACAGAACGCTTCTGACCGGACCACGAACCTGCGAAAGCCCGACCGCGAACAAAATCGTGAAGAACACAATCTGCATCGAGTCGTTTCGTGCAGCGGCATCAATGAAACTTTGCGGCACCACGTGCTCGAGCATCCCAGCCAGTGTCTGCCTCGAATTCACAAGCTCCGTGGCGCCATCGAGGGGGACATTACTCAGGTTCACCCCTCGACCGGGCTGGATGAAGTTCACCATCACAAGTCCGACGACCAATGCCAGCGTCGTCGCGATCTCGAAGTAAACGATCGACCGGAACGCCAGGCGGCCAACCCGCCTGAGGTCGTCGCCGTGTCCGGCGATGCCGATCACGAGCGTAGAAAAAATCAGCGGCGCGATCAATGACTTGATCAGCCGCAGAAAGATGGAAGAAAGGACCTGCAGGTCGGTGGCGTGAAATCCCGTCGCCCTGCCATCGGGAAAGAAGTACCCGACGGCAACACCGAGGATCATCGCAACAATGACCCACTGAGTCTGCGAGAGACGGCGGGAAGTCACCCTCACGCCCCCCGACCTTTGATGTGCGGGTATGTCCGCCTCATCTAACCACCACCGTGCCGGTCATGCCGGGGTGAATGGTGCAGTGATACGTGTACGTGCCCGACGTGTTGAAAGTGCGCTGAACATCCCGGTTGACGTTACTGCCCGGGATGTCGCCCGGCTGCGCAGGGTCGGCTGCGTCGAAGAAAACGTTGTGTGCGAGGGACGTGAACTTGAACGTGACCACGTCGCCCCTGTTGACCGCGAGATTACCGGGCGAGAACACATTTCCCGACGTCGCCGTAACCGTGTTCGGTGCCGGTGGCGGCGGCGGTGGTGGTGGATCCTTTGGACCGCTGCCGTAACCGCCGGAGCCGCCGCACGCGGCTGCTGTTACAAGCGCCGCGATACTGAAAATGCGTGTGAGGTGTGACATAAGACCTTGCCTTGCGTGCGAATGAGTAGGACTTCTTTACGCACGAAAGCTCGGTCATCTCACCGCCATAGTATTGAACAAAGGCGGGAGAATGTTTTGAACGATTTTGCTATTTGAGAACGATTATCGGGTGACTTCTGCTCCTGAACATCGCTCCCGGCGTCACGCCGAACTCGCGCTTGAACAGCCGCGTGAAGTGCGCCTGATCGGCGAACCCAGTCCGCTGAGCGACGTCAGACAGAATCGCATCTGGTGCATCGAGCAGACGCCGGGCGTGATCGAGCCGAAGCGTGAGCAGGAAGCGGTGCGGCGCCACCCCCATCGTCTCCTTGAAGACGCGCGCAAAATGCGCGGGCGAAAGTCCCACTTCATTCGCCAGGAATTCGACGGTCAGACTGGAGTCGAGTCTCGCATCCATCAGCTCCAGGGTGCGACGCTTGTGCACCTCCGATAGGCCGCCGCGAATGCGCGACGCGCGCGGCTTCTGCACTCCGGCGTGTACCGCCAGCTGATGACTCAGTCCCGTTGCCAACGCCTCGACGAAGGCCAGACCGCCGGGATTCCCTGCATCGGACTCGGCGATCAGCGCGCCGAGTATGTGGCCGATCTGCGATTTGGCGATGGCGTAAGTGCGGCGCAGCTCCACCGGAGGTTTCCCAGGCTCGGTGGTAAGTCGATCGAAGTAAATCGGATCGATCGACATCCGCACGTAACGGAAGTCGCTGTTGAGACGCACCGAGACGAGCTCGTTCGCGGGACAGAACCACGCCGCGCCGCGGCGCAGAACGACACTTCGGAATCCCTGTTGGCCCTTCACCTCGAGAGTGAGCGGCCGATCGTCGAGGTTCATCGACACGTAGTGCTGCAGTCCGGAGATCTCGTCGACGGCGGCGATGTTGTTGACGCCCGCCTCGAGTTTCAATCCTGGCCAGTCGTACGCCTGACTGGTGACGATCGGAGAAATGCCGTCGCGAAAATCCACGCGACCGAGCTGCCCGGTTGCGGGGGCAAGGTTCATTTCGACGAGTTGCGGTTTCACACTATGAAACTACCGGCAAAAACTCCGATCGTTCCAAAAAACAAACGGCTTTGCACTCTCGCGGAGAACTCGTCTTCTAAAGTGAGAAGACGCCTACTTCAGACCTCCGATTTGTCCTACAAAAACGCAAAACGCGCTCAGCGGCGAGCCGTTGAGCGCGTTTCGGTCCACCCACTACTCAACGAGTAGCCGGCCTCAATTCTCCGCGCGATCGCGCGACCGCATCGAGCGAATCATACACTGAGCGCTTCATCATCGTTCGCGCTGCTATTTGCGGTCCGATCTCCAGTAACGCGTCTGTCGATGGATCGTACTTCGGCCAACGCGGCCACTTGCCGGCAGCGGGAGCGCCGTTGGGATCTCCTGTGGCCGCGAAGGCCAGCCAGTAATCGCTCATCGCTTCCGCTACCGTCGAGTCGTAGGGCGTCGTCCCCGCGCTTGGCTGGAGTGGATGCGGGCGCCCGAAGACGAAAGTGATCTCCGCACTGTGGTACGCGCCGCGCTGCCGGTTCACGCTGTCTTCACCAACTCTCGAGAAGATGTACAGATAAGTCGGAGCTCCACGCGACGACATCAACCGCGCAAAGGATCGCGTCGGCGCCCCCATCCAGTCGTCGCCCTCGTCGCGATTGCTGCCGGCGATGACAGGAACGAGGTTCGCCGCGCCATTGGCCACTGTGGAATCGACCGGATGCGGGAGCACCCATCCATCTACGACGGGGAAGAACTGCGGCGATGCCGGGTTCGCCAGTCGCAGCGCTGCCTGGAGAACTTTCTGAGCGTCCGCCGCGCGAAGTTGCGCTGCCGCATCGGCGCCGGTGCCGTGCACGGCGAGTGTATCGGCCAGCTTGAGCGACGCGGCGCGCGCCACGTCCTGACGATTGACACCGACGCCGATGCCGGTGCCGCTCTCGAGAATCGCGCGTTGAAACAGTCCCTTCGCCAGCGGCGATGCGATCAGTGAGCCCACGCTCATCCCGCCCGCCGACTCGCCGAAGATCGTCACCCGCGACGGATCGCCACCGAACCGGGCGATGTTGCGCTTCACCCATTGCAGCGCGGCGATCTGATCGAGCAGGCCGTAATTGCCCGCGGAGTGGTGCGGAGATTCGGCGGCGAGCGCCGGGTGAGCGAAGAAGCCGAACGGTCCGAGGCGATAGTTGAGTGTGACCACAACGGCACCCTTCTGCGCCAGCCGCGCCCCGTTGTGGCGCTCCTCACCGCCGAAGCCGGCGAAGAACCCACCACCATGAATCCACACCATCACCGGACGCGGCGCGCGATTGTCGACCGAATTCGTCCAGACGTTGAGAAAGAGACAATCTTCCGAGACCCCGGCCGCGAACGGATCGATGTCGCCGTACGGCTGGTGCTGCATACAGTTCCGTCCGAGCTGCGACGCAGCTCGGACTCCACGCCAGGGCTGAGCGGGTTGCGGGGGTTTCCATCGCAGATCGCCGACGGGAGGGGCGGCGTAGGGGATGCCGCGGAAGACCATCACCTTCGTGGCGGAATCGACGACACCTTCGAGCGTACCGGTGTCGATGGTGACGCGGGGCGGCGGGGCCAGTCTGGCCGCGCCCAGGAGGGTCGCAATGATTGCCGTGCCGACTACTGGGATTCGCAGATTGGTAGTCATCGTCGCTGAGTGAAATGGGTTGTCAACGATGCGCGGCGGGTCGGCGGCAGGGCAAGGGCTCGGAGTATGGTTCGCCCGCCACGAGCCGCGACCCATCGATCTCGCCCTTGAATAGTGATAGCTAATTAGCTATCATCCACCATGCCCCCCCCGGACTCTGCCGCCCTCCTCCTCTCAGCACGGGAGCGCGCCGGACTCAGCCAGCGCGAGCTCGCCCGGAAGGCCCGCACCGCTCAATCCGTAGTTGCCCGGATCGAGCTGGGTGAAACCAGTCCGTCCTGGTCCACATTGGCCGGACTGCTCAAAGCCGCGGGGTTCGCGCTGTCGACGACACTGCAACGAACCAGCGTCGACCCCCAGCTTCTCGACGACGTGCCCCGCATTCTGGCGCTCACACCGGAACAACGGCTTCGCGAAGTCGCCCAGGTGAGTCGGTTCCTGTCTGCGGCGCGTCGTGTCTGAAGTTGCCCCTCTCGATCCGGAGCGACTGCTCAAAACGCTCCAGCGGCACCGTGTCAAATTCGTCCTCATCGGCGCGCTCGCGGCGCGGATGCACGGATTTCCGCGTCTCACCGCCGATGCCGACATTACTCCCGCAGAGGATAGAGCGAATCTCGACCGCCTCGCGGCGGCGCTCAAAGACCTGGACGCGAAAGTCTATACCGAATCAGTTCCCGCGGGCCTGACCTTCGATTGCTCCGGACCCGCGCTCGCCCGCGCCAGAATGTGGAACCTCGTCACCAAAGCGGGTCGCCTCGACATCGCCTTCAGCCCTGCGGGCACCGACGGCTACAAGGATCTGACGAAAGACGCCGAGGAGTTCGAGGCATTTGGTGTGAGCTTCTTCGTTGCATCGCTCGACGACATCATTCGGTCAAAGGAAGCAGCCGGGCGCCCCAAGGACGCAGACGACCTGCTCGTCCTTCGCGCTCTGAAGAAAATGCGGAAGTAATCGCTAGTCGAGCTGCTTGTACATCTCCACGTGATCGAACCGGCTTCCCTCGGCGTCAGTCGTCCAACCGGGAATGACACCCACCTCGCGATACCCGAGCGCCTTGTAGAATCCGACCGCGTCAAACCCTACTCGCGTATTCAGCTGAAGTAGCGTCCGCCCGGTCTCAAGTGCGAGATCATGCAGCGCGTGCATCAGCAGTTTGCCGATCCCCTGACCCCGCGCCGCCCTCGCCACGAACAACTTCTGCACCTCGGCGCGGTGTCGCGAATTCTGGCGCTGGGCGAGGGAAAGCTGCCCCGATCCCAAAACACCGCCGTCATTGCTGGCGACAAGCAGCAGGCGCGTGCCGGCTTTCAGTTCCGGAATTATGGAAAGCCAGTAATCGTGCGACGCCTGCAGGGTGATGGGCGCGTAAAACCCGAGTGGAATACCACCGTTCACGACGTCGCGGAAAATCTGGACGAGGTCGGGCAGAACGCTATCGAGCTCGGCCGCCGAGACGGTGCGAATTCTCGTCGACGTCAGGCTGATGCGCGGCGTGTGGATCATGTATGGCGAAGAATAATCAGCGACCGATCTCATGTCAGAAACCTCGTGATTGCTGTCGACAAATATCTGATACGGACACGCGGAGGTTGAGAGCCCCTACTACATTCAGAACTCTCGGCAAAAGATTGCGTCTTTCCGGCAATGCGTCAGGCTGCAAATCCGATCGTGACGATGTCGTTAAGAAACAAACGTTGGATGTCGCAATAACCTGTCATCTGCTAATATCCTGTTTGTCCACCCAACGACGAGGAAGGTTTGCCCGTTACTTACAACATCGATCATAAGCGGCGGTTGGTAAGCAGCCGCTTGTGGGGAGCAGTGAGTGACAACGAGATCCACGAGCACAACAACAAACTCCGCAACGACCCGCATTTCGATCCCAGCTATCGACAGATCGTAGATCTGACCGGCATCACCGAGGTCAAAGTGTCGACGGGCACTATCACCGAGACATCGCTCGACCAGTTCTTCAATCCCGGCACCCGCCGCGCGATGGTGGCGACCAGTGACGCTACGTTCGGCTTGGCTCGCATGTACGCACTGCGCGCTGAGGGCTTGGGTCAGACCATTGAGGTATTTCGGGACTGGCCGCCGGCAGAGGAGTGGTTGGGAATCTGAGGTTGCTTTGAACCTTTGACCCAGCGGTAGTGTCCAATGTGTGTGCCGCTCCCCGTCGCGGCGAAACTCCTGCCCGTTACATTCCGTTTGACGATGATGACGCTTCGCCCCCGTTTGGCCGCCAATCTGCCGCGGCCCTATAGATGGATTGCCCTTTGCCTTGCCCTCGCGTGCACAGCGGCCTCACTAAATGCCCAGGGTATCGCGGCCATCGCCGTGCCGAAGACAGATGAGAATTCCGAGGCTGCGTACCACGCCAAGGTTCGCGAGGCGGTGACGATGGTGCTGCAGAACCTGACCGAGTCGCTCCAGCGCAAAGACTCGCTCGGGACCGCGTCGGCCTACACCAGGAACGCGCGCTCTTTCGTGGGTGATCGTCCTGAAGCCGTCACCGCTGCCGCCGTGGTGAAGCAGCTCTTCGCTACCTCACTGGCCGGATCACACCTCGCGTTCACCGTCGATGATTTCGACATGAGCGGTGAGCTGGCTTTTGTGTCCGGGGTGCTGGTGTCGCAGACTGATTCAGGAGATGCCGCGCCGTCGTACATCAGATCGATGTTCGTCCTGAGGTTCGACGACTGGCACAATCGCTGGCAGGTGAGAGAGCAGCTCCTCAACTGGCGCGACGTGACGGAGCCGAGAACGCCCGCGCAGTAGCCCGCCACGCCCGAGTTTACACAACGTTGACATAACGAATCGTTTCGCTCGCCCTAGTTTGGGTTTCACCGAGGGGGTGAAGGATGAAAGTGTCACTGATTCTCGGCGCGACGCTCGTGTTTGCATCAACCGCGTCAGCGCAGAACAAACCGCTCGCCGACACGCTCGAGCTGATGGAGCGGCAGTCGTGGCGGGCGTGGCAGAGCCACGACGGGAAGTTCTTCGACCGGTTTCTCTCCGACGACCACGTCGAGGTGGGATCTTCCGGCGTTACAAACAAAGCAGCGGTCGTGAAATTCGTCGGCAGCGGTGCGTGCAAAGTGAGCAGCTATTCACTCGACAGCTTCTAGGCGACGCAGCTCGCGTCGAACACGGTGCTGCTCACCTACCACGCGGCACAGAGCACCAAGTGCGGCGCTTCGATGGTGCCAAGTCCAGTGTGGGTGAGCTCATTGTTTGTGAATCACAACGGCCGCTGGTACTGCGCCGTCTATCAGCAGACGGTTGACCTGACAAAGAAGCCCGCGCTGTAGGTCACCGGCCCCAGCACTCGTGTGATGTCGTCGCGGAATGCACCACTACGGCGCAGGCTGGCGGTCAAATCGGGATTTTATATTTTTGGCTCGTGGCGGAGGTCCGAATGAGACTGCGCGCAGTCATGTTGACCCTTATGCTGGCATCGCCCGCCCTCGCGCAGGACGGCACCATGACGCTGTGGACCCGCGAGACACTGCATTCCTCGAAGCTCAACGAGGATCGCTCGATATACGTGGCGACTCCCAACGGGTACGCGCGGCAAGCCACGAAGCGCTATCCGATCCTCGTGATTCTCGACGCCGATGATCTGCCGCAGTTTAACCTCGCCATCGCCAACGTCGCATTCCTCGCCAACCGAGGCACAATTCCACCGCTGATCGTGGTGGGAATTCCAAACGGTAAGGATCGCACCCACGACATGACACCGCCGGCGAGAGAAAACACGGCGAAAGATTTCCCGACCGCCGGCGGATCCGCTGCATTCGAGGATTTCATAATCGACGAAGTGCTGCCGCTGGTGCGGTCGAAGTATCGCGCACTCCCCTCCGCGATACTGGCGGGACACTCGTTCGGAGGGTTGGTCGCACTCGAAGTTGCGACGCGCCGGCCGGACGCGTTCAACGGCATCATTGCGATGAGTCCGTCGCTGTGGTGGAACGAGGCGAGTCTCGTCGGAACGTATTACGACGCGCTGGCGAAAGTCTCGAAGCGCGAACGCGTCTTCGTCACCAGCGGCGGGCTCGAGGGCGACATCGATCGTCCGACCGTTCGACTCTCCCAGCGAATGGATTCACTCAAGCCCACGACGATCGCCTTCGGACACAGTCGCTATCCCGACGACACCCACGGCCTTACCCCAGCGCCCAGTCTCGTCGACGGACTGCGATTCATTTTCGAGCCGATCGCTGTCGCGCGTCTGCCGATTGCCGCGCTCAATCCGTCCTCGGACTCGGCTGATGTCGTGCGCGCCGTCATTGAATCGAAGCGGCTATACGCCGATGGCGCGCGCACGTTCGGCTTGGATGAGCGGCTCCCGGAGCCGCAGTTGAATCAACTGGGCTACGGCGCGATGCGAATGCTCAAGAAACCCGGCCTCGCCATCTGGATCCTTCGCCAGAATGTCGACCTCTATCCTCAGTCGGCCAACGTCTACGACAGTCTCGGCGACGGCCTGCTTGCCGCGGGCGATACGACAGCCGCCGCGGTCGAGTACAGGCGCGGGATAGAAGTCGGGACTCGTAACCACGATCCGGTGATCGGCGAAACCATGCTCAAGCTCGACGCCCTCGAGGCGTCGCGCGCGAAAGCAAAAGCACCGTAGGATGCCCACAAAACTTGCTCGCAATCGCGCGCGAACCTCGTCGTTACAATAAATGCCGGTTTTCTATCACCCTAATGTCTTTTTCCTATCATGCCGCAATGGATTTCACCCTCGATCTCGACTAATCCGCGAATATCGATGCACTAGTTGGGGTCTGCGGTTCTAAATTCGAGTGCGCCCCAGGCAGCCGTTCCTTACATTAGAACCGCCCGCGACAAGGAATCCCATCCTTGAACCCTCTGTTCGACGAGCTTCAACAAACTTTCGGACCTAGCTTCACCATAAAGACCGAGCTGCGCGCGGGTGGCATGGCGCGCGTCTTCGTCGCGCGCGATGAAGCACTCGGCCGAGAAGTCGTCATCAAGGTCCTGCCGCCGGAGCTCACCTACGCGTTCTCCGCCGCGCGATTCGCGCGCGAGATCAAACTCGCCGCCGCGCTCCAGGAGCCGCACATCGTGCCGGTGCTCTCGGCGGGTCAGACGCTGGGCGGACTTCCGTTCTTCACCATGCCGTTCGTGCGCGGCGAATCGCTGCGCATACGCATGGCGAAGGGGCCAGTTCCGCTCGACGAGGCGCTCTCCATTCTGCGCGACGTGGCGTCGGCGCTTGCTTACGCGCACCGCCAGGGAATCGTGCACCGCGATATCAAGCCCGAGAACATTCTCCTCAGCGAAGGCACCGCGGTCGTCACCGATTTCGGAATCGCCAAAGCGGTCCAGGCGGCAAGAAGGGAAGTGTCGACAGAAATTACCCAGCCAGGCGACACCATCGGCACCCCGATGTACATGGCGCCGGAGCAGGCTGCCTCCGATCCTGCGACCGATCAGCGCGCCGATATTTACGCGTGGGGTGTCGTCGCCTACGAGATTCTCGCCGGACGACACCCGTTCGCCGAAATGCGAACGCCTCAGGAGCTCCTTGCCGCGCAGATGTCGGAGACACCGCGACCGATCACCGGCACCAATCCGAGAGTTCCGCGAGCGATCACCGATCTGGTGATGCGCTGTCTCTCCAAGCGCGCCAGCATGCGTCCGCCCACGGGCGCCGATCTGCTACGCGTACTGAATGAGCCACCGAAGTCGAGCTTCCCGCAGCTCATCGCGCCGACTGGCCGGCGGCGCGGCGCTGTGATCGCGACCCTCGTCGTCGCCGCGGTACTGATCGGTGGCGGGGCGATGTGGAAGGCGCGTGCGGCGTCCTCGAAAATACCCTTGATCGCCGTACTTCCTTTCGAGACGCAGGGACCGACCACGGACTCGAGTTTTGCCGACGGACTCCGCGATGCGGTTACGGGGAAACTTGCGCGGCTGCGCGGACTGAGCGTCATCGACAAGAAAAGCGTTTCGTCACTCGCCGCGTCTCCGCTGACTAACGCCCAGCAAGCCGGCAAATCACTTGGCGCTGATTTCGTTCTGTCGGCAACAGTACGATGGGCAATTGGAGCCGACAGTCAGCCCCGGGTGCGAGTGAGTCCGGTTCTCATTCGCGTCGCAGACGGCACCACCCGGTGGGCGGGCGAGCCGGAAATCGTGTCGCCCAAAGATCCCTTCACTATCCAGTCGATCGTCGCGACGAGAGTCGCCGAGGCGTTGGATGTGGTGATGGCGGCGAAAGAACGCCAGACGATGGAGATGCGGGCGACGGGCGATACCGGAGCCTTTGCCGCCGTCATCCGCGGCAAGCGCATCACCGAGGAGAACACGACGGCGTCGAACGCTGAGTATGAGAAGGCGCTGCGTGAGTTCGAGCGGGCGTACGCTCTCGACCCGGAGTACGCGGACGCCCTCGGCCTTGCTTCGCAAACGCTGGCAGTAATGTCGTACGCAAAAGGGACGAAGATGCTTGACTCCGCCTACGTGTTGGCGCAGCGCGCTCTGAGCATCGATCCGACGCAGCCAAACGCTGTCTCCACGATAGCATTCCGCGGGTTGGGTCGGCCGGCCGAAGCGCTCGCCATACTCCGGCAGGCGGTGCGTGATAATCCATCGAACGTCGAGCTCCTCGCTTACGAGCAGCGGGCGCTCCAGTACGTCGGTGACTCCGCCGGGGCGTGGGAGGCGGTGAAGCGCGTCGTTCCCCTCGCACCCGCATCGAGATCAGTGATCGCGAACAGCTTCTTCACCGCTCTCGCGCTGCGCCGGTTCTCCGACGCGGCGGATCTGGTTGCGCGGGAGCGATCGCTCGATCCGGTTGGTCTCAGTCCGATCTTCCACGCCGCGACGCTGGCCGAGAAGCTCGGCGATAGCGCAGGTATTCAGAGCGCAGTGCGGGAGTTACGCGCGCGTGGTGGCAGACTCGGCGCAACCGATGGCGAGCTGATGCGAAATGGCGGCGCGGCTCTTCAAGCCGAGTTGGCGAACGGTTCTCTGGCATCGTTCGCGCCTGGCTCTGCACTCGACAGCGTGCAATTCTACTCTGAGAAAGCGGAGCTGTTCGCAGCGCGCGGGAACTACGCGAGGGCTCGGACGCTGGCCGATTCAGCGTGGCGTCTGGAGAAGCGGATGTCCGACGATCCGAATCTGTCGGTGTTCGTGCGCCGCACTCAGTACGAGCTGCTGGCGTGGCTGGCAGCTTTGGCGGGAGATCGCGATGGTGCGCTGTCGTTGCTGAAGAAGGCAAGCGTGAGTGCGACGATCGCCCGGTATCCGAAAGGGCAGGAGGCGATTCAGTTGGCGTGCACGACGGCTGCGGTTTACGGATTCCTGGGCGACGCCGAGGCGATGGTGCCGTTTACCAGGAAATGTTTTACGAGTGCGAACGGATATCCGACGGCGTACTTCAATGATCCCGAGTTCGCCTGGAGAAAGGGGGATTCGCGGTTCGCCGATATTGTTGGTCCATAGGACGATGCGCCTGGCTGGCGGACCAGGGATGCATCGTTGCGCTTTCTGGCCCATCGAATACCGAAGCAGGGGGCTGAAAGCTTAGTCAGCTTTGCAGCGTTTCAGCTTCCATACTGGTGTTCTGGGGAACCGCGGCTGGAGGCTTGGGCCGGCCGGCCAATTTATTCAGGAGGCCGTGGAGCATTCGGCGAACTTCGATGACATCCCGGAGATGGGCTTCCGCTTCCTTCTCCTTGATCACGCCGATGTCGCGACCAACCATCAAGTGGTATTCGAGCTCGCACGCCGAGTTGAGAGCGATGCGCAGGAAGCGCGCGAACTCTTTATCCGTAATTTGACGTCTGCCTTCGACGATGTTGGTCGGAATCGAAAGCGCAGCGCGGATCGTTTGCGCGCGCCACGGGATGTCTCGCGTCCGTCGAATCCCCTTCGCCATTCGATAAGTGCTCATCGCCAATGCGTGCGCCTTCTGCCAAACAAGTAACTTCTTGAAGTCGGCCACGCTCCAAGCTTGCCGAATGCCGTCTGCTCCCGGCCATCCTTCTCACGCATACTAAATCAGACGTCAGCTAACCGGACCTCCACGTCTCCGCAACGCCAGTATGTAAGCTGAGAAGCTCGCTAGCTGACTAAGCTTTCCGCCCCCTGCTTCGGTATTCGATGGGCCAGAAAGCGCAACGATGCGTCCCTGGTCCGCCAGCGATACGCCGCGATCTCTAGATGTTGACGTGCTCCCGTCTAAACCCCAACCCAACCAACCTCGCCGGAATCCTTCGCATTAATGCCACTCCGGCAAAGACACGAATGATCCACGGCGGCGACATTTTCTTGTCGCGACGCCCGAGCACCCGCGTGATCACCGCATTCTGGATCAGCAGCTGCGCCCGTTGGGTCACGCGAGTGGGAAGCTCTCTGCGTTTCTGCACTTCATCGAGCACAGCGGTCGAAGGCGCGCCTCCGCTGCGTAGCGCGGGCGCGAGAATATTCCCCGCCGCCACCGCATCCTGAATCGCCAGGTTGATCCCGACTCCTCCAATCGGCGACATCGCGTGCGCCGCATCACCAATGCAAAGGAGTCCGGGCCGGTGCCACGATCTCAGTCGATCGACCTGCACCGTCAGCAGCTTCACGTCATTCCACTCCCGAAGATCGTTGACCCGGTCGCCGAGGAATGGAGCGAGTCGCCTGATGTCGTCGCGCAGCGCGCCGAGTCCACGCTGCTTGATCTCGGCAAAGGATCCTTTGGGAACTACCAGGCCGCATTGCCAGTAATCTCCGCGCTCGATCATCACGAAGATCTGCCCATAATCGATCCGGCCGAGCAGCTGGCTCGGATCATCCTGGTTTCTGGAGATGCGCATCCACAATACGTCCATCGGCGCGCCAAAGTCCTGCGATTTCAATCCGCCCGCCGCGCGCATCGTGGAATCCCTTCCGT
>JBJMOT010000142.1:0-6630 GCA_045803585.1 Gemmatimonadaceae bacterium | reverse complement strand
GGACCGCTACGGATTAGCGCGCTAGAAACGTCCCGACGTAGTGAACTCCGCTGCTTGAGCCTTTACTTGCTCACTGCTCGCACCAGTTCAGTTGCAGTCAAGACGTTCAGGTCCCTGGGAAATTCTCTATGCGTGCGGCCCGAACGATTGCCTTGACGCGATTCATCACCGTGTCCGCTGCCTTGGTTTCCCCGCGAGCTCGCAACGCCTCGTTCAACACCGCGCCGGTGAAGGCATAGGTATAGGCGATTCCGTACGACGCACGATCGATCCATTTGCCCTCTTTCATAAGAGCTTCTGGTGCGTGGTAAACGGTGTTCCAGAGATCCTCGGTGCGCTGCAGGTCTACGTTGAGACCGAGAATTTTGGGCGTTTCGGCACTGTCAGTGATGGGATGGTCCAGCAGCTTCTGCACGAACCCCTGTGATACGAGATACGGCTGCATCGCCGGGCCCAGCGTCTGCCCGCCTCCCCCTGTGGAGACGTAGATTGGCCGCTCAGGGTAGGAATCCTTTATCAGGCGCAGCAGGACCAGCTCGTCGCGAACAAGAAATCCGCCGGGCTCGAAGCTGAACGTGATGTTCCCCTGGCGGAATACCTGCGGCTGGTTCAGCTGGATGTATTCCGGAATCGCATCAGCTTCGGCGAACGTCATTTTGAGCGGTGGACCGACTGGCTTTTTCCATTGTTTGCCGCGGTAAATCGCCGGACCCTTTGCCGCGTCATACGTCTCCACCGGCCGGCGGATCATCTGGCGCACAAACCAATCGGTGTCGAGATAAGTCGTGACAGCCACCGTTACATCGCGGCGCACACCTTCGACTTCCTGCGCGTACCAAAGAGGGAAGGTGTCGTTGTCGCCGTTCGTGATGACGATTGCGTACGGCTCCAGCGAGTTCAGATAATCGTGCGCCCACTGCTGGGTGAAGTAGTGCCCCGCTCTGGACGCGGATGTCCAGTTCGCGAAGAGTGGGATGAGTGCGAGGAGAAGAATCGGCGAAGCCATCGTCAAGGCGCGCCGCGAGGGCCATAGAGCAAGAGCCGGCGAACCCTTTGCCGCCGTCTTTGCGGCCGCGCGGTCCTCGCCGCTCACGACGAGTGCCAGCTGCTCCCACAGGAAGCCAAGCCCGATCGCCGCCCACACACCCCACGCAGAATAGCTCCAGATGTAGAAGTAGTCGCGGTCACGAACCTCGCGCGCGACCGAGCTTCCGAGGTCAGGGTCCTGCGACCACCCGTATTTGAAGTTCAGGTAGTAAATGAGCGCGAGCGTCATCGTGAACATCAGCGGGCCGAAATACCAGAACGTTGTTCGGTCTCGCTTCCAATGCACGTAACCGCCCAGCAATCCAAGCGCGAGGAACAGCACCGCCAATACGAACTGAAATCCCTGCATCGCCTGGCTGGAGTCACGCAGCCACTGCCACTTGAAGTAGAGCCACCACATTCCGACTTGAGCGGGATACGGAGCGCCACGTTCCACCTTCTGGCCGTACTGAACGCGGTTGATGTTGTCCATCAGTCGGCGCTCAGTGAGGCTGCTGAATGTGCAACTGGCTGCGAGCTTCGTCTCGCACGCGGTCGGCGCGCCCTCATTGATCGCGGGGAAGTACGCCGCCCGAATCGGCTCAAAGGCGAAAGGCGTCAGGCCAAGAATGAGCGCTCCGACGGCGGCGAGTACCAGTCTCCAGCGCAGGATCGTCCGCCAACGTGTCGTCAGCAGCGCTATACCAGCGGCTGGCAGCGGCAGAAAACCCGCGGGGTGGTTCGAGTAGCCGAGTCCGAGCAGAAAGCAGACTAGAACGATGAGGCGATCAGCCTTGGGAGTGTCGGGCTCTTCGATCCACTGGATGATGCACCACGAAGCGATGGTGAAGAAGAGCAGCGAGATCGTGTACACCTTCTCGTTGACCACCGACTGATTCCAGACCGTAAAGGCCGTGGCACCAATCAGCGTGGCCGCGGAAGCAACGACCAGTCTCTGCCATCTCTCTACTATCCAGCGCGCTACGATCCTCTCGGTGATCAGGAACCAGAATCCGGCCGAGATGGCGCTGGCGAGAGCAGCCATGATGTTGATCCTGGCAGCGTACGACACAGGAATCGGCAAGGACGCGAAGGCGTGGCCCAGCAGCACGAAGAATGGGTTGCCGGGCGGGTGCGGAATGCCGAGCACCTTCACCGCCGCCATGTATTCGCCGGTATCCCACATCGCTACCGATGGCGCCAGCGTGATCAGATACAGGATGAAGACGAGCGTGGCGGCGATCGCCGCCGGGATGTACGAAGGATGGTAGCCGTTCTCGACGGAACGTATCGGAGCCGCTTTGGCTTTTGGCTGCGTGTAGTTCCGGGCGGAACTGACTGGAGGGACTTTCGTTGCCATTATGGGGTGAAGATTTCGGTTTGTAAGACGTTGAATTTTAGTCACATAAACGCCGTCGCGCGTCGGGAATGATTCTCCTCTTGCTTTCGGGATATGTTCGGGTATAAACTGAGCCATGGGATTCGTCGAGCTCAGGGCCCATACCGCTTTTTCCTTCGGCGACGGCGGCAGTTCACCGGAAGCTCTCGTCGCCCGAGCGGCGGCACTCGGCTACAGCGCCATCGGCATCACTGATACCGCCGACCTGGGTGGAATTGTTCGCTTCGGCCTTGAAGCTCGACGTCAGAATGTCAGGCCCATCGTCGGCGCCGAACTCAACGTCGATGGATGCCCCGTCGCTTTTCTGGCGCGCAGCAGGGAAGGATTCAACAACGTCGCGTCTCTCGTCACCCGATCACGGGTCGGTGAACTGTCGACGTGGAAGAAAGGAGATGGAAAAAAGACGCGGGGGCGCCCGCGCATCTCCTGGCAGCAGGTAGCGGAGCGGAGCAGAGGGATGCAGGTGCTGACCGGTCCGGCATCAGGGCCGGTCGCATCGTGTCTCCGCAATGGGGACTTCAGAGGCGCAGAACGCACACTCTGCCAGTGGCGCGAAGTTTTCGGCGACGCTCTCGCCGTCGAAGTGCAGCTCCATCACACCAGTGGCAGCGAGGCAGCTCTGGCAGCTGGGTTGATAGAGCTCGCCGAGCGACACCGGGTGCCGTGGGTGATATGCCAGGAGCCGCGCTACATCGACAACGACAGCCGGCTCGTTCACGACGTTCTCACATCGCTGCGCTACGACACGACGATCGATGATGCCGTCGCGCGCGGGCTGCTGCATCCGAATGGCGAGTGGCGTCTCGCGTCTCCGGAGGAGATGGCCGAGCGCTGGAAGGGTCGTGAAGCCGGACTGGTCGAGAGCGAGCGCATCGCCTCCGAGTGCGATTTCAATTTGTCGTGGGTTCGGCCGCCGCTGCCGAAATTTCCTGTTCCCCCTGGTTACGACGATGACAAATTTCTGCGCGAGAAAGTTTTTGAGGGGGCGAGAACGAGGTGGGGCGAAGTCGATGAGAAGCAGACCGCCCAGCTCGATCACGAGCTGAGAGTTATCGGCAAGCTCGGGTTCGCCGGATTTTTTCTGGTGATGTGGGACGCGGTCGCCTTCGCCAAGTCGAAAGGGATTCTCTGCCAGGGACGCGGCAGCGCGGCGAATTCCGCTGTTGCGTATTGCCTCGCCATCACCGCGGTAGATCCCGTAAGACATGGCCTGCTCTTCGAGAGATTCCTCTCGGAGATTCGCGTGGACGGCCAGACCGAAGCGCCGGACATCGACGTCGACATCGAGCACGACCGGCGTGAGGAAGTGCTCGACTACGTCTACGAGAAATACAACCGCGCCCAGGCGGCGATCACCTGCATCATCCAGATGTACCGCGGACCGAACGCGATTCGCGACTCGATGCGCGCCTTCGGATATCCGGTGGAGATGGCGAACAACATCTCCAAGCGAATCCACTGGAGCGATCCCGCCGAGGGCGCGAAGTACGTCCGGGACGAGCTGGCCCCAAAGCTGGGAATCAACTTCGACGATCCGCGCGGTCGCGCGACGCTGGCGGCGATGGCGGCGTTCGAGGGAGTCCCGCGTTTGCGCTCGACCCACGTCGGCGGATTCGTCCTGTCCTCGGCGTTGCTCGGCGATTATTTGCCGGTCGAACACACCACGATGGGCCGCACCATCATCCAGTTCGACAAGGACGATCTCGACGCCGTCGGAATTCCAAAGTTCGATTTCCTCGGGCTCGGCGCGCTGTCATTGGTGAGACGCGCCTTCGACATGATCGAGGTGCGCACCGGCACGCGGCCAGAGATGTACAAGCTGCCGCCCGACGACGAGAAGACCTACGAGCTGATCGCCACCGGTGAGACCATCGGCACGTTCCAGATCGAGAGTCGCGCCCAGATCGCTTCTGTGCTGCACACGAAGCCGGACAGGCTTTACGATATCGTCGTACAGGTCGCGCTCATTCGTCCCGGTCCGATCCAGGCGAACTTCGTCCATCCATACACGGCGCGACGGCGGGGACTCGAGCCGGTGACGTACTTGCACGCCGACCTGGAGCCGATTCTCAAACGCACCCAGGGAATCCCCATCTTCCAGGAGCAGGCGATGGCGATTGCTATGAAATTAGGGGGATATTCTGCCGCGCAGGCCGACGAGCTGCGCCGCACCATGGGGCACATCCGAAAAGTGGAGAAGCTCCATCGCGTGCTCGAGCAGCTCAGATCGCGAATGGTGCAGCGGGGCGTCAAAGAGGATGTCGCGGCGCAGATCGCCGAAGATCTCAAGAGCTTTGCGAACTATGGATTTCCGGAGTCGCATGCCTGGAGTTTCGCGCTGATCGCATATGCAACCGGATATCTCAAGGCGCATTACACGGCGGAGTTCTACGCCGGATTGCTCAACTCATATCCGATGGGATTCTATCCGCCATCGACATTGATACATGACGCTCGCCGCCACGGATTGAAGGTTTTACCTCCGTGCATGCGCGACGGAGATTGGGAATGCACCAACGAGCCGACGGACAATCCTGATCGTCCTGCACTCCGCATTGGCTGGCGGCACATCCGCGGACTCGGCGAGAAATCTCTCGAAGCTCTCAAGGTTGCCCGGGGGTGGGATCGATTCTCGTCGATCGACGATGTCATTCAGCGGGCGAAGCTCCAGCGCACCGATGCGCTGCAACTGGCGCGGGCGGGAGCGTTTGGCTGCTGGGAACCGGATCGTCGTCGCGCGGCGTGGATAGCGATGCGATCCGTCGGCGATACACTGCCGTTGGCGCCCGCGCGTCATGTACCGTACGAACCGCGCTCTCTTACACGGGACGAGCTGATCTTCCTCGACTACTTCTCTGTCGGGATCAGCGTCAGCGGTCATCCGATGGAGCACCTGCGGCCGAAGCTTCGCCACGCCGGTGTGCTCGACTCGAAGCAGCTGGAGAAACTCAAGGGCGGCGAGTGGATCACGACGGCGGGTCTGGTGACGATCCGGCAGCAGCCGCAGAGCGCGAAGGGAACCGTGTTCCTGCTGATGGAAGACGAGCACGGATTCATCAACGTGATCGTCTCGAAGAAGATGGCCGAAGAGTTTTCGGAAGTGGTGAGGTTCTCGACGTTCGTGATGGTGGAGGGGAAGTTCGAGCGGGATGACGGGGTAAGAAACGTCATCGGCAGGAAGTTCAGCGAGCTCAAGGTCCGAGAGCTGGTACACGCCAGCCGGGATTTTCACTAAGGTTCTTTGAAGCTCCATTCTCCGTCACTGAAGGTGGCGAAAACGTTCCCGTTGGCGAACGCGGGCGCTGTTGTATAAGCGTAGTCGTAAGTGCGTCTCGGATGGCCCAAGGCCGCGTACCAGCCTCCGGTCGCTCGGTCTATCATGTAGATAGATGCTCCGTCCTGAGCATATACGAACTTCTCGGTGATGAGGATTCCCCCACTGTTCTGTCCGGCGAAGGTAGCCCAGATCTCCATTCCGTCCTGGGCGTGGTAGGCGCGGACTAACATGTCGGATCCGCTAGCGTAAACGAAATCGCCGTACACTTCCGCGCCCGTGATCAAAGCGGTACCAAGCGTACCGCTCGGTAGGTGCTGGGGGATTTGCCATGCGATCTGATGGGAGTTGCGGTCTATCGCGTATGTCTGGCCGTTTGCCACAGTAACAATCACCAGATTGCGCCAAACAGCCGGCGAGTTCACCATCAATCCGGAGGATTCTTTTGGCAATACAACGCGCCACAGCTCGTTGCCGGTGCCTTTATCGAGCGCGAGCAGCCACCCTTCGGATCTTGTACCTGACTCATTCAAGAAGTGCCACACGGTGACGAATACGGTGTCCTCGGCGAGGCGAACTCCCTCTGCACCCGATCGGAAAGCCAGGTGAGAGCGATTCAAACTTGGCACGCCGTCGGGCGTCGCAAATTATCGGCCCGGGGGTCCGCATCGCCCTGCCGCTCACGCGAGCGTGAAGTTATCGTAGGCTAATGACGCGAGAGAGAAATCCGGGACGCGCGTTAGCCAGCGACAACTGGGCCGGAGTGCATCCGGAGGTACTGGCTGCGATGGCCGCGGCCAACGTCGGCCACGTCCCCTCCTACGGCGACGATCCCTACACACGAGAAGCAGAGGAGCGGATTCGCGCACTCGTGGGTGAGGACGCGGAGGTCTTCCTCGTCTTCAGCGGCACCGCCGCTAACGTCCTTTGC
>JBJMOT010000141.1:0-33165 GCA_045803585.1 Gemmatimonadaceae bacterium | reverse complement strand
TTGGGGAATCCATCCGCGCCCAGGCGTAGCGACGGTGATCCTCCGCACCCGTTGGCGTCGCCGAAATCCAGCGCGTCCCTCATCAAGGCGCTGGAACTTGCCGCGGATCACACCGCCACCGCGATCGCGCACGGCACCAAACAAGCCAGAGTGGAAGTTCGCGAGAGACTCAATGAGGTAATCGCCTGGTTGAGTGTGAGCCTGCGCACCATGGCACAGGCGCCGGCGCCCATCCCACCGGTGATTGCGCGCGAATACGTGTCCATGCTCAAGGTGAACTTTCTTTCAGAGCTCGCCAGCACGCACGATCTCAACGCCAACGAGGTCGTCCGCGCCCTGCTCAAACTCGACGAAGCGGAGGACGCCTGGCGCAGAACCGACCGCGGCAAGTTCATCTCGCGGCTCACAGGCTCTGACTGCGCGGACGCAGTGGTCGCTATTGCGCACGATATCCGGTCTCCGCTGTGCTCGATCCTGCTTCTGGTTGATGCGCTTCGCCACGGCGAGAGAGCGACAAACCCGGTTCGCGAAAGGCAGCTGGGCCTGATTTACGGCGCTGCTTTCGGATTGAGCACCACCGTCACCAACCTCATCGCCGCGGCGCGGGGCGACGGGTTGGTACAAGGCAAGCCGATGCCATTCTCGGTCAGCGAGACGATGCACTCCGTCAGCGACATCGTGCTTCCAATGTGTGAGGAAAAGGGAGTTCCACTCGGCATGGAGTTTCCCGAAAACGACGCACGCCTCGGACATGCGTCCGCCATACAGCAAGTGCTGCTCAATCTTACATCGAATGCGATCCGCTATACCGACGCGGGCTCAGTCGCTATGGGCTGCAGTGATGTCTCACAGGATCGCGTCGAGTTCTGGGTCGAAGATACCGGACCGGGGATTCCTGACGAAGTTCTCGAGCGCCTTTGTTATGGGTTTCCTCCGGAGGGAGTGAAGTTGCGCTTCTCGAGTGCGGGCCTTGGACTGGCAATCGTCCGTACACTGGTCGAAGCCATGGGGAGCACGCTGCAAGTTGACAGCGGTAGCGAGGGGACGCGATTCTCGTTTGTGTTGAGCCTGCCCATTCTCGCCTAACGCTTCATACCGCAACAATTTAGAGTTTTGAACTCGCCCGGGCCCTCGGCGTCGGGATTCGACGACCGCAAGTAACCCCCACCCTTCTGGGTCGTCTCAAAATAGACACACGCGCAGCCTCCTTCGGCTCATAACCGGGAGAGGTTGGGCACCTCCGAAAACCGGCAAACCCACCGAAAGGTGGCGACGCAAAGCTACGAAGCTAAAGCGCTCAGCGCGCCAAGCGAGTCGGGCTACCGAAGAGGAGGCTCAATGCAGTTGTCCATTGAACGTCCGCCGCTTGCCCTGGTTGCGTGCAGCGACGACTGGATGAGCAGGGCCCTGGAGAGCATTTTCCAGCAGCGTGGCTACGTCGTAGCGCACACACGGTCCGGCGCGCAAAGTCTCGAGCTGGCACGGCTGGCGAACCACGATCTACTCATCGTGGACGAATCGCTTTCGGATATGAGCGCGCGGGACGTCTGCCGTGCCATTCGAGATAACGCGCGGTTCGATCACTCAATTCCCATTGTCATCACCACGCCCGCGCCGCCCCATCCGCGCGCACGTATGGAAGCTTACAGCGACGGGGCATGGGAGTATTGTAGTCTTCCGACGGACGTCGACGCGGTCTTCGTCAAACTGGAGACATTCATTCGTGCCCGAGGGGAGATCACCGTTGCACGATCCGAAGATTTCGTCAACGCAACGACAGGCCTGTACACCCCTTTCGGTCTGAGACAACTCGCCGGAAAACTCGGCTCGCGCGCACTGCGCAACCATGAAGCATTTGCGTGCGTGGCGTTCGCACCACAGGTACAGGATCGCGAGATCGGCTCGAGCATGCTGTGGAAAGAAAGCCCTACTGGTTTTGCAGACGTCGCCCATGTGTTCCGCGAGCAAAGCCGTCAGTCTGACGTCGTCGGACACGTGGGAGACATGCGGTTAGCCATTCTGGCCCCCGATACCGATGCAGCAGGTGCACGGCTGCTCGTCGCTCGGCTCCAACGCGAGCTGGACCGCGCGGTGAAGAGCAAGTCGATCGGCGGACAGGTTCGCCTGCGCGCCGGATATTCGGCTGTTGCGGATCTCGCGACTTCCAGGATCAACGTCGCCGAGCTCGTTCACCGGGCGGAAAACGCGCTCGATCACGCGCCGATTCAGGGCGATGGTGACGCGATAGTAAGCTTTGATGATCTTCCGGCTTTCTGACGGCAGCTTACCCCGATCGCCGAAAAAGCTTCGTGAGCAACTGAACCAGACGTGGGCCGGCCGCGCGTCGAGTCGCCTCGCGCGCACGGGCAGTCGCAGCGACGCGACGCATCGGAAACGCGTCGCGCACTCCGACTTCGATGACAGTGACACCCGCCGACGCCAGCGAGCGTCTGACCACATCCTCAATGCGATCAGTGTCGCCCACCGATTCGTACCGCGCGCCCACGGACGCGGCGAGCAGACCGAAGTCAGGATTCGTCAGATCGACACCGTGAGTGCTTCCATAACTCGCTAGTTGTTGCGCGCGAATCTGACCGAAAGCTCCATCAGCGAAGACTATCACCACCAGGTGAATTCCTTCTCTCACCGCCGACAACAGCTCCAGCGCAGTCATGGCGAAACCACCGTCTCCGAGCAACGCCACGACACATCGTTCCGGCGCGGCCAGCTTGGCGCCGATGGCTGTTGGAATCGCGAATCCCATGCTCTGCAGATCCGTCGGCATAATCAGGCCGTGCGCAGCAAGCACGATGTAGTGACGGCGCGCCAGGACCTGATGAAGGCCTGAATCGAGTACCAGAACCGCATCGGTTGGAAGCGCGCTTCGAAGAGCGCGAAAGAAAGCGACCGCGCTGGCCTCGAATGTCCCACCCACTCGCGGCTCGATTGCATGCGCACGCCGCGGCATTACGCGCGGACGCCACTCGTGCAGCTCCTCGACGGTCCAACTGGATCGCGTTGGTCGGCAGTCCACGAGCCCTCGAAGTACCTCGCCCGCGTCGCCAACAACGCCAAGCGACACTGGATAGTTCAGTTCGATAACGTCTGCACTTGCAGCGACATGAACGAGTCGATCCTGGGGCAGGTTCAGTTCAAAGCCGCTCGTATCGCTGTGACTCAATTTGCACCCGATCGCGATCACGATATCGGCGGACCGTAACAGCTCGTTAAGACCGCTGACACTTCCCCCAAAAGAGTCGAACCCGAGATTCAAAGGATGATCCTCAGGGAGCGCTCCGCGCGCGGACGGCGTTGTGATCACCGGAGCATGCAAGGTCTCTGCGAGAACGCGCAGTTGTTCGGGATACCGGTTGACGCCCCGCCCTACTACCAGAACGGGGCGACGCGCAGAACCGAGCCGAAGACGCACAGCCTCGATGGCAGCACTCCCACCATTAGCCACGATCGAATCAATCCGTTTTCGTGGCTCGAAATCACGACCGAGGGTCGTCGCTGTCACTTCGACGAGCACCGGACCTGGAACACCGGACCCAGCGCTTCGAAGAGCATCGAAAATGGCCAACGCCGGATCATCGTAGCCGTCTGCATCAACGACTTCCTTGACCAGCGGCGCGGCAATCGCCTTCTGGTCGATCTCCTGCTGTCGAAATGACCGCTCTACTGGATCCTTCGGCGGACTGCCGGCGATGTGCACCAGGGGGACGGAATCGAGCCGCGCTTCAGCAACAGCAGTGAGCGCCCATGTGAATCCCGGACCGGAAATCGTGACGAGAACACCTGGAATCCCCGTAATTCTCGCCCATCCCCCGGCCATGAATGCTGCGCTCAGCTCGTTGGTTGCCACGACCGTGCGCATGCCACTCTGACGCAGAGCCTCGAACAGCTCGAGGGTTTGAGTTCCCGGCAAACCGAAAACGCAATGGACCCCACCTGCCTGGAGCGCGTCGACGATGCGTGAAGCACCTGTGCGCAACGTCACGGGCGTTCAGGAATCAAGGCACAACAAAGCGGCGATCCGGCCCGCAGGATCGATTTGCGATCTGGCACCCGTTTGAGGGGAAGGTTCCGGGACGAGTGGGAAGCGAAGTCCGCGCCACTGTCGTTACTACGAATGGAGCGTACAGGGATCGAACCTGCGACCTCCTGGTTGCAAACCAGGCGCTCTCCCAGCTGAGCTAACGCCCCGCGACCGAAATATAACGAAGCTCAAAGGAGCTTCGAGATGCCAGGAGCTACTCGTGCGCCGGCAGCGGCTCCATTGTGCGTGGATTGACCGGCACCTGCACTTCGTCACGATACGGCGAAGTCATCAAGAGCACTCGCATTCGCGGGAACGCGTCCATGAATGACAGGTAGCAGAATCCCCAGATGCCGAGCATGCCCGCGGTGATGCCGAGCTCCCAGATCCCCAGTGGAATATTCCCGAGGACTCCGTAGATCGACGGGTAGACCTCGAGGTAGCGCGTCATCCACAAACCAACGACGGTGCACGTGGCGAAGAGAACCATCGTCGGCAGAAAGACTTTCGCTGCTCGCGAG
Organism: Gemmatimonadaceae bacterium; assembly: GCA_045803585.1. Classification (GTDB taxonomy): domain Bacteria; phylum Gemmatimonadota; class Gemmatimonadetes; order Gemmatimonadales; family Gemmatimonadaceae; genus UBA4720. The sequence continues at coordinate 28,605 of JBJMOT010000141.1, read as the reverse complement.
AGCAGTCCGAAAAACGGGAAAGCGAACATGAGCCCGACGGTCAGCAGGGTCGGAATGCGCCAGCCTTCGATGAGGCGGAGACGCATCCAGTGTGTCTCTTCGCCCATGTTTCCGTACCAGATCACCAGGTACTGACCAAAAGTGATGTAGCCCCAGAACGCTGTAAAAGCGAAACAGAGTTTACCGAGATCGTGGAAGTGCTTTTCCTGAATCAGATCATATCTCTCGAGAAATCTGCGCCACGCCATCACGATGATCGTCCAGCTCGCCAGGGCTGCAACCCACCCACCCATAAAGAACCACCAGCCATACATCGTGCTCTGGAAATGCGGATCGAGCGCCATCGACAGATCCCATGACAGCACGATCCAGCCAAACCCAAAAGCGAAGGCGAGGAAAACGGCGAGTCGCCCTTGCAGAGAATGCGTGGAGTGAAGTTCCCGCCGCTCGTCGGTAAAGCCTCTCCGCATACGCGCGCGAAGACTGCGCGCCCAGTTGGCGCCCGCCTCCGGAAGGATACCGACGTCCAGCCGAACGCAGGTATAGATGTACCAGAGACTGAGACACGTAATCGTGAGGGCGATCAAGATGACTCGCGTATAGAAGAACGGCGGGTTCAGATATACCGCCTTCTCCGGAATCTCCGGTGTGCGGTTGAACCACCAGAAGACGTGGTGCTTACCGAAAAAGACAATCAGCAGCAGGAGCACGAAGGCGACGGGCAGGAATGCAACGTAGCCTTCCAGAAAGCGAATGATCGGCCGGGACCAGCGCGCCGTGGTGATGCGCTGGACGGCGACGAACATCACACCTGCCGAAGAGATCGACGTGAAGTACAGCCAATTCACCAGTAACGACTGCCAAGCGCGATCGGGCTGTACGAAGAGGCCGATGACGAACACGACCACGCCGATCGCGGCCAGCACCAGTGAGATCGTTTTGAGAATCGGCGCGCTGGGCCGATCGATTCCGACCAGCACTTCGTCGCGTGAAGGAGCGTGCGGGTTGTGACCACTCATCGATTCGGCCTCGTTCTCACGGCGGAATCCGGGCGACTGCGGGACGTATCTGACGCCGCCGGGAGCGGAAGCGCGCGCTGGCCAGGAACGCTGCCAACGGGGGCAACTTGCGGTGGCTGCGGCTGTGACTGCTGTGCGCCGGGCAGTACGCTTCGCGGATTGTAGAATGGTTCAGGCTGCTGCGGGGCCAACGTCGTCGCACCGGGCACTTTGTCGCCAGTCACACCTGGCGCCGCCAGTGGTCCGATAGCTACGGCCTTGCCACCAACACCCTGCAACGCTCGCACATAGTTCACAACGTCCCAGCGATCCATCTCTTCGATTCTGTTGTAGGGAGGCATAAGGCCGCGACCGTTGCGGATCATGCCGAAGATGTAGCCGTCCGCGCGGGCCTTGGTCACGTCACTGGTAAGATTGATGCCCGGCATGCCAAATCTCGTCGCTGGTCCATCACCCATTGCGCGATCCCCGTGACACACGGCGCAGTTGATCTGAAAGTACTTGCGCCCGTTGGCAAGGGACGAATCACTCGCCGGTGTCGGATTGCGGAGTCCGGCCATTGAATCGATCGTCGCCGGAAAGGCGCCGTACGAGACCTGGAAACCTGCGACCGCAGTACCGCTCGTCGGAACCGACATCTGCGGTTGCCCGCGCGATGGCGTCAGCGAATCCTTGACTGGCTCCCAAGTCCAGAGAGACGGCTGGCGCTTGAAGTCGCTGAACCATTCGCAAGCGGTGAGCGCCAGCGGCAACACGAAGACCAGCAGGCGGAGTTTAGCGCTCACGTCGGACCTCCACCGCGCCATGCTGACGCAACAGACTTTCCGCCGTCGCCGCCTGCTCCGGAGGACACTCGACCCAGATGCCGTAATCGCCGTGACTGAAGCGCGGGTCGTAACCCACCTGCAAGGTCAATTTTGGGATGCGAGCGTGGATGAAAAGTCCCGCAACGGTTGAAAGACCCCCGATGAGAACAAACACCTCGAACCCGAAAACCGTATAGGGCACCCACGAAGCAATTGGCTTCCCGCCGACGACCAGCGGCCAATAATCTGAAACCCAGATCGCAATCCAGTACCCAAAGGTCACGCCCAGCAATCCGCCGATCAGCGTGTAAAGGCGAACGGGGCTCGGCGGCGCCTGGATAGCATCCTCCAATTCGTGGCGCGGCGTCGCCGTATAAACACGGATCAAGCCGACGTTCTTTTCCTTCAAGGCCTCGATCGCGCTCACCGTCGAGTCGAGCTCCCGAAATGCTCCAAGAACGCCACGCATCAGGCGAATTCTCCGGGAGTATCGGCCTCGAACTCAAAGTGTCGCCCCGCCGCGTCTACGCCGTGTGCGTGCGGCGTCTTCAACTTCGGCGGCACGATTTCCTTCACTTCGGAGATCGCAATCACCGGCAGCTGCTTGACGAACAGCAGGAACCACATCGAGAACCAGCCGAAGCTGCCGCAAAGAATCGCGTAGTCGACAAGTGTCGGTCGATAGCTGGTCCACTGCCAGGGCTCGAACTCGTGAGACAGCGACGGCACCACGATGACGAAGCGCTCGAACCACATCCCGATGTTGATCGTGAACGAGATGATGAATAGCCACGCCGCGTTCCGACGCAGTTTCTGGACGAAGAGCGACAGGGGCAGCACCATGTTGCAGGTGTACAGGATGGCCGACGCCCACCACCACTGACCCCAAATGCGGTTGGCGAAGAAGCTCTTCTCTGCCTCGTTGCCGCTGAACCAGGCCACGAACCACTCGTTCATGTAAGCACACCCTACGAGCAGCGACGTGAACAGCGCCAGTTTGGCCGCCGCGTCGAGGTGGTTGATCGTGACGTAGTGCTTGAGGCCGAACCACTTTCTCATCGGAATGATGATGGTGAACACCATCCCCATTCCCGAGAAAATTGCCCCTGCGACGAAGTACGGCGGGAAAATCGTTGTGTGCCAGCCCGGCGTGAGCGCCATCGCGAAGTCGAAGGACACGACCGAGTGCACCGAGAGCACCAGAGGCGTCGAGAACGCTGCGAGGAACAGATACGCGCGCGCGAAATGGCGCCACTCGTTGTCCGTGTTGCGCCAACCGAGCGACATGATCGAGAAGACCTGCTTGCGGATCGGGCTGATTTTCTCGCGATCGCGCAACACGGCGATATCCGGAATCAATCCGATGAACAGGAACGTGCTGGAGATGGTGAAGTATGTCAGGATCGCAAAGACGTCCCACACCAGGGGACTCTTGAACTGCGGCCAGATGTAGCGCCAGTTCGGATACGGAATCAGCCAGAAGAATTTCCATGGCCGGCCGAGGTGGAGGATCGGAAACAACGCTGCGGTCATGACCGCGAACACCGTCATCGCCTCCGCGCAGCGATAGATCGTCGTCCGGAAGCCAGCCCTGAACAGATAAAGAATCGCCGAGATCAGGGTGCCGGCGTGACCGATACCGATCCAGAAAACGAAGGTGATGATGTACACGCCCCACATCACGGGCGGATTGTATCCGGCAACGCCGAGACCACTGTAGATCTGGTACATCCACGCGGTCACTCCAATGAGCAGGAAGAAAATCGCCACGCCGAGTCCGATGAACCATGGTAGAGTCGGGCGAAGCGTGCCGATAATCTCGCGGTCTACCTGCTCGTAATCCCTGACGGCGGGAAGCTGAACGTCGCCGGTCGCGATGTTCGGCCGTCGTGGCTCGTTCTTGTCTGGCAGCGGGCGGGTAATGGTCGCCATGCTAGGCCCTCCCCGCTTCTGTGGCCGGGTGCGTGACTTTCTTCAAGTACACGACCGCGGTGTAGGTGTTGAGCTCCTCGAACACGTGATACGCGCGGGCATCCTTTGCAAGCTGGGTCACTGTCCAGTTTTCGTCAGCCGCATCGCCGAAGACAATCGCCCTCGACGGGCAAGACGCAGCGCACGCGGTCGTGAACTCGTCAGGTTTCAACGCGCGCTTCTCCAGCGTGGCGCGATTTTCCGCTTCGCGAATTCTCTGAACACAGAAACTGCACTTTTCCATGACGCCCTTGCCGCGCACGGTTACGTCCGGATTCAGCTGCCAGTTGAGCGGCTCAGGAAACGCGTACTGGGGACGGGCCGGCTCACCGTACCCGAACCAGTTGAAGTAGCGAACCTTGTACGGACAGTTGTTGGAGCAGTAGCGCGTGCCGACGCATCGATTGTAGACCTGCACGTTCAATCCGTCGGGCGAGTGATACGTCGCGTACACCGGACAGACGGGCTCGCACGGCGCATTGCCGCAGTGCTGGCACATCATCGGCACAAAACGCGTGTCGAAATTCGCGGTGCCATCTTCCCCGCCCGGCCCCTCGTAGTAACGCTCGATGCGAATCCACGCCATCTCGCGACTGCGAAGAAGATTGGCGCCGAAGCCGGTTCGATCCGGAAGGAATGTCGGCACCTGCCAATCGGCTCCAACTGTCGGAATGTTGTTTTCTGCGTAACACGCGCTGACGCACGCGGCGCATCCGGTGCAGCGTGCTAAATCCACGGTCATCGCCCAGCGGCGCTTCGCCATCCCACTCCAGTGATTCGGCGCGTACATGCCCTTGGCATTGGAGTTCGGATCACCCTGCTCGCCCTGTGCATCGTTGGCGACAGGCGCGCGCAGCCCCGGCAGGAATCCATGATGCGCATCCCCCGGCATTTCTTCACCGTGCTCGGCGCCGCCTTCCGGTCGTTCGCCTTGCGGAGTCTCCGGACCTCCGTTCTGCGCAATCTCCGAAGCGTGTGCGTTACCCGAATCGTATCCAGGCCGCCCAGCCTTTAGGTCGGCGAGGGCAATGGCCTGACCGATTCCCCGACCATGCTGTCGCGCGGATCCTTCTGTGGTGACGATGTGAGCGTATCCGCCCGCTTTCGACACATCTGCCCTCGTCGAAACGAAGGCGACGCCTCCAGCCCGGTCTTCACCCACGGGTAGGATTTCGAGTGGATTGAATCCGGCCTTCGCGTAACGTCCCGAGCGCGCGTGGCCTCTGCCGGTGGCGATAGCGACGGTTTCACGCTGAATGCCCGGATAGCGCAGGACCGGCAATGTGAGACTTCCCGCCGATGTTTTTATGGTCACCATGTCGCCGTTTGCGAATCCCATTCTCTCCGCTGTAACAGGATTCATCTCAGCGACCGTCTGCCAGCAGATCTTGGTGACCGGATCCGGAATTTCCTGGAGCCAGGGCTTGTTCGCGCCGCGTCCATCGCCGAGGAAAGGATGCGGATACACCACCAGGAACATGTTGCCGTTCGACTGCGCGATCGGCGTGAGCGCCTGCACGGCAGGCACCGGTCGCGCCGTCGCAACCTCACCCAGTGACCCCGGGGCGATCCCGCGCGGCAATGCTGCAGCGAGGCCCGCAGCGCCACCGGGAAAACGGCTCGTCAGCCACGTACGATAGTCCGGCATCGGATAACGCGCAGCAGCGCCGGGATCCTTCTTCGCGATTGCGATCAGTACATCCGAGGTCGCGCGCGTGTCGAACACCGGATCCATCGCCGGCTGTTGCAGCGAAATCGTGCCGCGAACCGGCTCAACATCTCCCCATTGTTCAAGAGAGTGATGATCGGGAAGAATGAGATCTGCCAGCTCCGTCGTTTCGTCGGGATAGCTCGAGAAGCTCACCTTGAACGGAACCTTGGCCATGGCCTCAGTGAATCCCGCCGCCTTGGGCAGAGTGAAGACCGGGTTCGCGCCACGCACCATCAGCAGCGAAACGCCACCGGAGTTCATGCGGCCGACGAGAGCACGCAACTCTGCGGGAGATGCCATGCGATCGAAGCCGAGGTAGCCTTCGGCTGGTTTGATGGATCCGCTCGCGTGCGCCTGGTTGAGCGCATTGGCTGCGAGTGCGACCTCGAAACCATCGGTTCCGCCGCCGCCGGCCAGCACCATGGCGGGCGATGAGGCGGCGAACTCACGGCCGAGCGCATCGAGTACCGACGCGTCCACTCCAGTCGCCTGTGCGACCGCGTCTGTGGCAAGCTGTCCCTGAAGCATTCGGACGATCGCCATCTCGCTGCCGGGACGACAGTCGATCCACTGATCAGCGTTGAGTCCCGTCAACGAGCGACGCGGGCCAACGTAGATCAGTCGTGGCGCATTCTCGTGATCGGCGCGCGCTTCGGCGAAATCCAGCTGCTGCGGCACCATCGCGCCCCATGTATCCAGAAAATCCGCGCCGATGGAGATGATGAGCCGCGCCGCCTTGAAATCGAGTCGCGGCCACGCGACGCCATAACTTTGCCGGTTCGCTGCGATCACCCCGTGCTCCGCTCCCGCATCGTAGCTCAAATGCGCGGGCATTCCAAAGCCGGCTAGCCAGGCATCCAAAAATCCGGGGAAGCTTCCGCTCTCGTGCTGGTTGATGAAGACCGCGTTGCCCGCTCCACCCCTGCTGCGAGTCTCGCCGAGTTTCTGCGCAAAGATTTGCAGCGCTTCATCCCAATTGACTCGCTGCAACTGGCCTCCTTTCCTCGCCATCGGCCCACGGTAGCGGTCGGGATTGTAGAGACCCTGGAGCGCAGCCTGTCCGCGCGCGCACAAAGCGCCACGATTGACAGGATGCTCCGGATTGCCTTCGAGTTTGACGGTGCGTCCGTCGCGCGTCTCGGCGATCACACCGCATCCGGCCGAGCACTCGCGACACGTCGTCGCGTAGTAGTTCGAAACTCCCGGAACCGTCTGGTCGGGCGAGACCAGATACGGAATCAGCTTTTCGACTTTCTCCGACGCGCAACCGAGCATCGTTGTAGCCGCGGTACCGACGCCGAGAACCTTCAGGAATTCACGACGCTTGACGCCGTTGGGAGCGGCCGTCGGGGTCGAGGTTTGATCTTGCTCGTCGTTCATCGGATCAGTAGTGACACGAGCTGCAGTCGTATCTCGCGCGGAGCGGTGGGTTCGACTGTCCGATGTGACAGTTGATGCACCAGCCCATGTTCAGAGTCGAAGCCTGATAAACCTGCTTCATATTTTGTATCTGACCGTGACACGTCTGACAGGTGACTCCTGCGTTGACGTGGCGCATGTGCGGGAAGTGAACGTACTCCGGCAGCTTGTGGATGCGTATCCAGGGAACAGGCTCTTTCTTGTTCCAGAAGCCAGCCAGTTTCTGAATCTCCGCCTTATTGTCGGGAGTGCTGCCCTGCACCACAGTGTGGCATCCCATGCAGGTGCCGACTGCCGGCAATCCGGGATCGAAAGATTTGTTGGCGGCAAAGTGACAGTAGAGGCAGTTCATCTTCAGCGTGTCCACGTGAATCGTGTGGCGGAACTTGACCGGCTGAACCGGACTGTTTCCTTCCGATGAAGAGGCGCCGCTGTATGCCGAGAGCATGGTGGCCAGTACCGCAATACACACGAAGCCCGGTACTGCGAGCCATCTGCTTCGCAAGTTCATCCGCGAGTGTTGGAGTAAAGGCGAGTTAAACGGTCGGCTTTGTGAAGAAATTCACAAGCGATTCAACACGCGGAAAAATGTCCGGACAGGATGTGTGGCGCAAGGTGGGCATTAGTGCTGCAAACCTCCGGCCTTACCCCTCGTGATGCGGTCGATTGTTCGTACGATTTCGATGAATATCGCGCGCAAGAGAGCGAGCTCGCGCGAATCAGGAGCGGCGCGATAGAACAAAGTGCGGACGCTGCGCATGATGTGTTCGTGGAAACGCGTCTTGAAAAACTCGATCTCATAGAGCGCGCGCTCCGTGTCAGCGAACAGCTGCTCGTATTCCTGCGCTGTCGCTGGTGGCGCGTCCTTGCGCGGTGGCGCGAGCACGCGTGTCGCATCCGCGGCGGTGAGGTGCAGCTCGTAGAGGGCAATCAATACCGCTTGCGCCAGATTGAGCGACGCATGGCCGGTTGTGGGAATGGTAACCAGCACGTGCGCGCGATCCAGAATCTCGTTGGGAAGACCCTTGTCTTCCCTGCCGAACAGAACCGCGACGGGACCGCTGCGCGCAAAATCGAGCAGCTCTCCGCTGGCCTTTCTCGGTGTCGTGACATCTCGCTTCGCGGCGCGACGACGTGCGGTGAAGCCGGCTACTCTCACTACTCCCTCGAGGGCTTCGTCGATCGTGTCACAGTTTTTTATGCGATCGATGACGTCGTCGGTGCCGTGCGCAATTCCCGCAAGTCGCCATGGATCGTACTCGACCGATCGCACGAGGTAGAGATCCGAAAACCCCATGTTCTTCATGGCGCGGATCGTAGCCGCGATGTTCACCGGGTCCTGCGGCTCGTACAGGATCACACGTACGCCAGAGAGGATCGAACCCGATCCTGGCGAGGATTCGCCGCTGACTTCGTCGCCGGCGGCGGTCATTGATGGCACTGAATGATGCTGCCCTCTACTTCGCGGGAGCGCACGGATAGTAGAGGGCAGCAGATGCCGAGGCAACAAGGTCGCCGCGGCCGGGTGGGATGTCCGCTAAACGACTGGTCGACCCGTGATCAGACGATAGATGATCACGATGACTGCGATCACGAGCAACAGATGGATCAAGCCCCCACCCACGTGCACCACGAAAAACCCAAGAACCCAAAGGATGAGGAGAATTACCGCGATCGTCCAAAGCATGATGGAATCCTCTCGAGAAGTGAGTAACACCCGGCACAGCAGACTCTTCCCCGCAATTCGAGCTGAGACACCCATCTGTCTCGCGCTTTTGCTGGGGGACGCTGCGAGTTATGGCAACCAGCATGCCGCCACTCCCGGCAATGTGTTTCTACAACGAATCGGCGCCAAATAATTCGTTTTGCGCGCCGGCGTCGTAGCGCACTCTTCCGTCATCTATGCGGCCGAACGAGGTGAGGCGATGAGGCTGTGTTTGGCTGTCCAGAATGTGATAGACGTCGACACCGCGTGCGAGTGCCGCGTCTGAAATCAGCGATCGGTGACATCGCCAGGGAACCGCCTCGGCACACATGATTGCAGTCGGCTCGAGAGTGGCCAGTTTCAGAAGATCATCAAGAGCGTCGCTGAACTCGCGCGTCTCCATGTAGTCGGCGTAAGCCCGGAAACTCGCGTTCCGCCACTGGGTGTTCTGAGAATCGCGTCGTCCGCGCCGTCGCCCGCCAAGTGATGGGCTGTGGGTGTACCGGCCGCCGTTATCGATGATCGTGCGCTCGAGCGTCGGCCGCGAGAAATGAGGGTAGCGCGCAGATGTGGGAAAGGCGCGAACATCGACGAGATGTGTCGCGCCTTCTCTGGCGAGCAGTCCCAAAAACTGCTCGAGCGATCGGGTCGAATGCCCGATCGTGAACAGCTTAACGGGGTCCACGCTCCACGAAGCTGCCTCCCTCGACTCGAGGTGTTCCGGACGGCGGAGTGATTCCCGTCGACCCCGTCTGATGGAGAGCCTGCCTGCCGAGGAGAATACGAGTCGCGCGCACATCGTGACCCATGTCGATCAGCAGGAGCGCTAGATCACCACTGCCCCACAGCAAACCGGCAAGAACGACAAGCCTGCTCATCTCGCCGAGGAGGGTGGGAATGGACGTCGTTCCCTGAGTGACGAGCCCGGTGATGATCTCGGACACCAGGAGCAGCAGCAGAATCACCGCCATCAGCTTGAACAGCTTCGACAGGTAGCCCAAACCCACGTATGGCTCGAGGTCGGCGAGCCGCACCGGCATCGCCGGATCCCGCTTGGGGTTGGCGGGGGTGTGTCGGTGATCTTCCCCCGCGATCGCCTGGCTGCCGGTTGTTGTCTTGTCCATTAGCTATCTCCTGTTCCGATCCAGCGAGCGGGGTAGCCTCGCGTGTCAATATGGGTGAACGGCCCGTGCGCGGACGTGCCGGAATATATGCCGCACCCTCCTATCAGCGAAGGGTGTGCCCGCTCGACGCGATTGACCGCATCCTGGATGACTTTGGCATCTGCAATATTCACGCGCCCGTCATGATTCAGGTCGTCCATCTGGCCGTTGCCATCGTTGTCGATGAAGATGTCGTTGGCATCGCCGTACATGTGGCGGCTGAGGGCGGCGCGGCCCCTCGGATCCCCTCCCCCGGCGTTGTATTGCGGCGTTCTGAAGCCGCTCATGATGCGGATTCCGTTGGGATTGATTCCTTGTTTGGCCAGCTCCGCCAGTACGAGCTCGTCTTTGTCGATCATCTTCATGTCGACGACGACGTACTTCGGCCACACGTTCTGCTGATCGTGCGGCAGAAAGTCTTTCAGCTTCAGGTGCTCCGAGAGCTGAGTGCTCTGATTTTGCGGTGTCACCTCTATGAACCCACTTGGCGGTGCGTAGCTGACGCCCGCCTGCCCTTTGCGCGCGGCCGGCCAGTTGCCGATGTAATAGAGTCCGAGACGACCACCTTTTTTTTCGATCGCGGGGCGCAACGTGATGACGCTGAAGTCAGCGAGTGGCTTGATGGCATTGCCGATTTTTAGAGCGATGCTCCACGTTCCCGGGCGCGATGGCGCAACGAGGGTAGCCGTCGATTCTGCCGCGGTGCCCGATGAAAACGTTGCCACCGCTCCGGGCGGTACCGAATCCGAGAGAATCGGTTTGATGGGCGTTCCTTGTGCCTGGATGCTCACTCTCAGCTTTCCGCTCTCCCCCCGCGCGGGCGCCGCCAAGGCAGTGAGCGCGGCGTCGGTTAGATAAGCGACTGACGGCGCGGACCCACCGGTGAGCGCGTTAGCAATGTTCGCCGTAGCCGGAGTAATCCCGGAGGCCCCACCCACCCGCGCGCGCGCAATCGACCATGACCAGCCAATCGCGAACAACACGAGCAGTGCCGCCGCAGCGATGCTGAAAATCCTTTCAGCTCTGCCGACGGGTTTGCGAAACCCGTGCTCACGCAGCTCGGGAAACGCGAGAAGCCATTCCCCGGCAGTTGCTTTGGGATGGTGTGGCGGTGAACTTGAACGTCTCTCTTCCATTCTACCTCGCTAGACCGCTCGCATGCAGACACTGACCGACTTCTTCCATCGCTTTTCCAATCTTCCGGAACTGGTCCAGTGGGCAGGGCTTGTTGGCCTGGCAATCATCATCTTCTCAGAAACGGGGCTGTTGGTCGGGGTGTTTCTTCCCGGCGACTCCCTGCTCGTTACCGCCGGACTGCTCGCTGCCAGGGGCTATCTAAATATCTTCACACTGATTCCGACGCTGACTGTCGCTGCGATTCTCGGCAATTCCGTCGGGCATTTCATTGGACGTGCAACGGGTCCCCGCATTTTCAATCGTGAAGAAAGCCTTTTCTTCAACAAGAAGCATGCTATTCGCGCCCACGAGTTCTATGAGAAGCATGGGCGCAAAACCATCGTCCTAGCCCAATTCATGCCGGTGATACGGACCTTCGCGCCGGTAATCTCGGGCGTCGCCGGAATGAAATTCATCCAGTTCATAACATTTAACATCATTGGGGCCCTGCTCTGGATTTGGGGCATGCTCGGCATCGGATATTTTCTCGGTAACACCGTTCCGGGAATCGACCAGCATATCGAAATAGTCGTTCTCATCGTGGTTTTCCTTTCCCTGCTGCCCGGCCTCATAAGTACTTATCGCGCTCGCCGCGCGAAACGCTTCGCCGCGTCGCCGGCCGTCGGAGGCGATACCTGACCTCGCATCGGATGTCACGTTGCACACCGCGCGGCGCGCGCCCCGCGCAGAACTATCAAGGAGACACAGACAATGGCCTTCACACTTCCGTCCCTTTCCTACGACTTCGCCGCGCTCGAGCCGCACATCGACGCGCGCACAATGGAGATACATCACGGTAAGCATCACCAGACCTATGTGAACAATCTCAATGCCGCGATCGAAAAAGCGCCGGAGCTGGCGAGCAAGTCGCTGGACGATCTAATGCGCGGCATTAACACCGTTCCCGAAGCAGTTCGAACCGCGGTGAGAAACAACGGTGGTGGCCACTGGAACCACTCGATGTTCTGGCAGATTATGGGTCCCAACGCAGGCGGGGAGCCGGGGGGAAATCTCGGCACGGCCATCAAGAGCGCGTTCGGCGACTTCGCGAAATTTCGCGAGCAGTTCAGCGCGGCCGGCGTGGGGCGCTTCGGATCGGGCTGGGTGTGGCTGGTCAACAAGGGCGGCAAACTCTCGATCACCAGCACTCCGAACCAGGACAACCCGCTGATGGAAGGTCAGAAGGCTATCATGGGACTCGATGTGTGGGAGCACGCCTACTACCTGAAGTACCAGAACAAGCGGCCGGATTACATCACGGCGTGGTGGAACGTGGTCAATTGGAAGGAAGTGGAGAAGAGATTCTCCCAAGGCTGAAATTGGGCATCTCGCAGCTCCTAACTGCAAAGAACGGGTGCGAGCAGTGAGCAACTAAAGGCTCACTGCTCGCACCCGTTCAGTTGCAGTTGATTCTTGGGAGTTTCGAGATACCAGAAGCCAGCTACCTCGCCGCTTCCCCTTCGAGATAGGTGTATCCCTCGAGCCCCGCCACGTAATCCGCGATGAACATGTTGGCTTCCTGTCGCGGAATGCCCGTCGCATTCGCGACTTTGCGCCGGAACGTTGCCAGCAGGTCCGAAGCGCGGAACTGCACGTAGTCGAGAACTTCGGTCACCGTGTCTCCATGTACGAGGTCGGTGACCTCATAGCCTTTGGATTCGGATAGCCGGATGTGCACTGCGTTCGTGTCGCCGAACAGATTGTGGAGGTCGCCGAGGATTTCCTGGTACGCCCCCGTGAGGAAAATGCCGATGATGTACGGGTCGCCGTCGTTGAACGGATGCAGCTCCAGGCTCTTGTGCGGTGTGCGATCACCGATGAAGCACTCTATCTTGCCGTCGGAATCGCACGTGACATCCTGGATGGTGCCACGACGCGTCGGCTCCTCGTTCAGGCGGTGGATCGGCATTATCGGAAAGATCTGATCGATCGCCCAGCTGTCGGGCAGAGACTGGAACAGCGAGAAATTGCAGAAGTAGCGGTCCACCATTGTCGCTTCCAGATCGTCGATGATGTCCGTGTACTCGGAGCGATCCTTCTGCGCAATTCGAGCGACGGTGGAGATCGTCGACAGGTAGATCTGCTCGGCAGCGGCACGGTCGCGGAGAGACAGCACCCCGCTGTTGAATAGCTCCTGCGCCCGTTCCTTGTCGAAGGTCGCGTCGTGGTAGACCTCGCGCACCCGCTTCCTCGAAACCCGTTTTGCGAGCGACGCGTAGTCCGCCCCCATCTCATGGAGCAGGGTGTGGTGCTCCTCGTTCAGATCCGGCACCGAGTTGTCGGCCACCGATTCGACATCGATGACGCTGAGAAGGAGCAGTGCATGGTGGGCCGTAAGGGCGCGTCCTGACTCGCTGATGATGTGGGGCATCGGCAGCTCGTGCTCACGACACGATTCGGCGATAGTGTAAATCACGTCGTCGGCGTATTCCTGGAGCGTGTAGTTGACGCTCGCCTGTGAGGTCGATCCACTGCCATCATAGTCGACGCCGAGCCCGCCACCGACGTCGACATGGGTGATGTCGACGCCCAGTCCGCGAAGCTCCGCGTAATAGCGCGAGACTTCCTGGAGACCCGCCTTGATGTATCGGATATCCGTGATCTGCGAGCCGAGGTGAAAGTGAATCAGCTTGAGAATGTCGAGGCGGTCGAGCGCTTTCAGCTTGTCGACGAGTTTGACCAGCTGCGCCGTGCTCAAACCGAACTTGGACTTCTCACCACCACTCTTGGCCCACCGTCCCGAGCCCTCAGAGTAGAGTTTGATTCGCACGCCGGCGGTCGGAATGACTCCCAGCTCGTCGGCCACCTGTAACAGCACGTCGACTTCGCTCAGCTGCTCGAGCACGATGAAGACCTGGTGGCCGAGCTTCTGACCCATAAGCGCGAGGCGCATGAACTCTTCGTCCTTGTACCCGTTGCACACGATCAGGTGATCGGTGTGCTCGGCGAGTCCCAGAACCGCCTGCAGCTCCGGCTTGCTGCCGCACTCGAGACCGACGCCGGCTCGCTTTCCGAACTCGACGATTTCTTCGACAACGTGGCGTTGCTGATTCACCTTGATCGGATAGACCGTCGTGTAACCGCCCTCGTAGCCGTACTCCTCGCGCGCGTGCGCGAATTTGTCGCACAACGACTCGATGCGGGAGCGCAGGATATCCGAGAACCGAAGAAGCAGGGGCAGACCGACGCCCTGCTCCTCGAGGTCGTTGGCAAGCTCGAAGAGGTCCAGCTCACGATCGCTACGCTCCTGGTCCGGGCGGACGACGATATGGCCGGCTTCGTTGACATCGAAGTAGCCGATGCCCCAGCCCTCGATGTTATAGAGCTTCTTCGCGGACGCGATCGTCCACGGCTCTCCATTGGCCGTCGTTGCCGGCGGCGGCGCGGTCTTCGGAGCGGGAGGAAGTCTTGTGCTGGTCATCTCAACATTCTAGACGAATTTCCGGCCCAGTGGTACCGGTGATCCTCAAGGGTAGAGCGTTTCGATCCGCCAGCCGTCGCCATCTCGGGTGTAGAGATGGCGTTCGTGAAGTCGATTTGGCTTGCCTTTCCAGAACTCGATTCGATCCGGTGCGACTCTGAAGCCGGACCAGTAGTCGGGACGGGGAACGTCGCGACCCGCGAACTTCTTCTCGTATTCAGCAACTCGGGCGTCGAGGGCCGTCGGCATCTCGAGTGGACGACTTTGTCGTGAAGCCCAGGCTCCGATCTGGCTAGGCCTTTTTCGGCTGGCGAAGTAAGCATCGGCTTCGGTATCTGCAACTCTGGTAACCTTGCCTTCAATCCGAATTTGAGTTTCGAGCGTTGGCCAGTGGAAGCAAAGGGCCGCCTTCGGGTGCGTCAGAAGCTCGCGACCTTTTCGACCCTCGTAATTCGTGTAAAAGACGAACCCCCGCTCATCGTAGCTCTTGAGGAGCACAATGCGCACCGCCGGCTGACCGCCATCGCCGACGGTAGCGAGTGACATCGCGTTCGGCTCGGGCATGCAGGAGCGATCGATTTTTTCGGCGAGCGCATAGACGGCACGAAAGCGCTCGATCGGATCCGGTGGGATCAACTAATACCTCGCCATGCTTGGATCGACTTCATCGATCCAGCGGATGATTCCACCAGTGAGATTCCGTACGTCCGCAACGCCGGCTTCGGCGAGCTGCTGGGCGGCGTACCTGCTGCGCGCCCCAACCTTACAGTAGAGGATCGTTTCACGGGTCTTGTCCAGACGCGGAATCTCTTGCTGGATAAGATCGAGCGGAACGAGTCGGGCTCCCGGAATGTGTCCTATTTCCCACTCGTATGGTTCCCGCACGTCGATGATCTCAAGCCGCTCGCCATGGGCGATGCGCGCAGCGAGCTGGGTTGGCTGAATTTCTGTGACCTGTGCTGTTTCGGCCTCGCGATCCGCAGTAGCAGCGCAGAACGCGTCGTAGTCGATCAGCTCTTTGATCTCGCGCGTGCCGCACGCCGGACACTCGGGATCCTTCTGAAGTTCGACCGTACGGAACGCCATCGTCATGACATCGATCGTGAGCAATCTTCCAACGAGCGTCTCGCCGATTCCAAGCAGCATCTTGATGGCTTCGGTGGCCTGAATTGTCCCGACCAAACCCGGTACTACGCCCAACACTCCTCCTTCGGCGCAGCTCGGAATCAGCTCAGGCGGTGGCGGCTCGCGAAAGAGGCAGCGGTAGCACGGCCCATCAGCGGCGCCGAAAACGGACGCCTGTCCTTCGAACCTATAGACAGCGCCATAGACGTTCGGGATTCCGAGAAGAACCGACGTGTCGTTCAACAGGTAGCGAGTAGCGAAATTATCCGTCCCGTCGACGATGAGATCATAATCTCTGGCTATCTCGAGCGCATTCGCGGAAGTGAGTCGCGTCTCATGGGACTCGATGTGCACGTTCGGGTTAATGTCGCGAAGGCGATCGCGCGCCGATCCGATTTTCGAGCTGCCGATGGCCGCGGAGCCGTGCAGAATTTGCCGCTGCAAATTCGAGAGATCGACACGATCGAAGTCGACCAGCCCGATGTTTCCGACACCCGCCGCCGCGAGATAGAGCGCCACAGGTGAACCCAGTCCGCCGGCGCCAACCAGCAGCACTCTCGATCTCTTGAGCGCGCGTTGGCCTTCCTCGCCGACGCTTGGCAAAAGGAGGTGACGGCTGTAGCGGACTAGCTCTTCGCGGGTCAGCTCGCTGTTTTCGCGTCTCGGTTCAGGTTTCACGTCGGTGGTATATTGCGCGGTGAGTCGGCGTGCTTCAGTAGGACGCTAACGCTTGTCCGGCCGGCGAGCAACGCCGCGCCAGACACTTTGAGGCAGCGATGCTTTTCAGACGATTTTACGACGACAATCTGGCGCAGGCGAGCTACATGATCGCTTGCGAGAAGTCTCGCGAGGCGATCGTCATCGATCCTGGCGCTGACGTCGGAATGTACACGCGTGCTGCCGGCGCGGATCGCGTGCGCATCGCCCACGTGACCGAGACACATATCCATGCTGACTTCCTGTCGGGCGCACATGCTCTCGCAGTCGCCGCCGGAGCCATGCTTCATCTTTCGGGCGAAGGCGACGGAGACTTCGCCTACACCACTGAAGCGCTGGCGAAAGCGAACATCTTGCGGGACGGTGACCGAATCGAGTTTGGACGCGTCAAAGTGCGCGCGCAACACACGCCCGGCCATACCCCTGAGCATCTCACTTTTTTAGTCTCTGATCTCGAGCGCGGCGAAGAGCCCGTCGGTGCGGCGACCGGCGATTTTGTCTTCGTTGGAGATGTGGGGCGTCCCGATCTGCTGGAGAAAGCGGCGGGACGGAGTGGCACAATGCACAACTCGGCGCGCCAGTTGTTCAACTCCGTCAAGGCATTCCGGACGCAGCCCGACCACCTTCAGATCTGGCCGGGTCACGGAGCAGGCTCTGCCTGCGGTAAATCACTCGGAGCGATGCCGCAGTCGACGCTCGGCTATGAGAAACTCTTCAACTGGGCCTTCGCCGATCTCAGCGAAGACGAGTTCGTCGAAAAAGTTCTCGCTGATCAGCCGGTGCCTCCTCGCTACTTCGCGGTAATGAAGCGGATAAATCGAACCGCGGCCGCGCTGCCAAAAACGGCGCCGCCGAAAATTCTTGGCGTGCGAGAGCTCGAAGACTCTCTCCGTAAGAAAGGGATGGTCGTGGATACCCGCCCTGCCGAGAGGTTTGCGCGCGGCCATATCCCAGGCACCGTCAACATTCCGCTCGGCAAATCCTTTCTCAACTGGATGGGCGCCTTCGTACCTGAGGACGAAGATTTCGGCCTGATAACGGACGCTGACACCGACGATGCCATCAAAGCGATCCTTCACGACCTGTGCAAAATCGGGCTAACGCGCGTTCGGGCAATTTTTCGCAGTGACGTGACGCAGGAGTGGAAATCGCGTGGGGGCGCGCTGGACACGCTCGCGCAAATCGATCCCGCAGGCCTGGCAGCGACTTCGCAAAACGGTCGCGCCCGGATCATCGACGTTAGAAGTCCCGAGGAATGGAGCAAGGGGCACCTGCCCGAGGCGATACACATCCCGCTCGCGGCGCTTCCAGCCAGGCTCGCCGAGCTGGACGACTCTGCGCCAATAGTGCTCCATTGCCAGGGTGGCGGCCGCTCTTCGATTGCGGCGGCTTTTCTGCAGGCGAACGGTTTGTCGAATGTCGCCAATCTGGCCGGCGGTTACGACGCGTGGACTACACAGGGACTTCCAATTACAAATGGACCACCGGAACGCGTTGCGAGCCGCACTCCGAAGAAGAAGTAAAGCGCCGATAGGAACGAGATGAGTCATCCGGCTGTCGTTGCTGCGACGCTCGGACGCCGCCGCGGCACTCCGGCGGCTCCTGCCACCTGGAAAGAGCGTCTCGAGGCGCTCAGATACCTGCCGGCGCTATTCCGGCTGATCTGGCGAACGCACCACGGTTATACGATTGCGATCGTGGTGTTGCGGGTGATCCGTTCAGCAGTACCGGTCACCACGTTCTGGGTCGGAAAGCTGATCCTCGATGCGGTGATCGCTGCCAGAGCCGGGCACGGAACTCTATCGCAGATCTGGCGCTACCTGGCGCTCGAGTTGGTGATCGTGCTTACGGGCGAGGTGCTGGCCCGCGCGTCGTCTCTGATCGAGAGTCTTCTCGGCGATCTTTTTTCGAACGCGATGAGCGTCGAGCTCATGGAACACGCGGCGAAGCTCGACCTCGCCCAGTTCGAGGACCCCGAGTTCTACGATCACCTCGAGCGGGCGCGACGCCAAACCGTCGGACGGATCGCCCTTCTCAGCCTGCTTCTCTCTATGTCGCAGGATGCACTCACGTTGGTCACCCTCGCCGGCGCGTTGATCGCGTACAACCCATGGCTGCTGCTTCTGCTCGCACTGGCCGTGATACCCAGTTTCCTCGGCGAGACCCACTTCGCGTCACTTGGCTACTCGCTCCTCTT
Source organism: Gemmatimonadaceae bacterium (assembly GCA_045803585.1). Classification (GTDB taxonomy): domain Bacteria; phylum Gemmatimonadota; class Gemmatimonadetes; order Gemmatimonadales; family Gemmatimonadaceae; genus UBA4720. The sequence goes on along the minus strand of JBJMOT010000141.1, from coordinate 10,175 downwards.
TCGCTGGACGCCCGAGCGACGACAGCTCGACTACCTGAGATACGTCGGCGCGAGCAACGTGACGGCGAAAGAAGTCCAGATGTTCGGTCTCGCCCCGTGGCTCACGGAGCGCTACCGCGAGCTGGCGCAGAGATTTTACGACGAGAATCGCAAGCTCTCGATACGGCGTGGAGTCGTCAGCGCTCTATTGTCGATACTCGGTACGATCGGCTACTACAGCGCCTACATCATAATTCTGCTTCGCGCTGTAAACGGCGGCATAACAATCGGCACACTGACTTTCCTCGCAGCGTCCTTCGGTCGTGGCCGCGACGTAATCCAGAGCATCCTGATGTCGGCCAGTAATGTCTTCGAGCAGGCCCTCTATCTGCGAGACCTGTTCGTATTCCTCGACATGCGTCCGACGATCGAGTCCAAGCCCGATGCCATTCCGGTCTCTACGCCGATTCAATCAGGGTTCGTCTTCGAGAACGTTGGATTCCGCTATCCTGGCAGCGATCGTTGGGCTGTGCGGAACGTCGATTTTACTCTGCCGCCCGGCGAACGAGTGGCGCTGGTCGGCGAGAACGGCGCCGGCAAGACGACCATTACCAAGCTTCTCGCGCGTCTCTACGATCCCACTGAGGGGCGAATCACGCTCGACGGCATCGACCTCAAAGAGTACGATCTGACAAGTCTGAGACGCGCGATAGGCGTGATCTTCCAGGACTTCGTCCGCTACGACATGCGGTTCGACGAGAACATCGGCGTGGGTGAGATCGACTCCGTCCGCGCGGATCTCGAGAGTACAAACGGGACGTCCGACGCGATAACGACTGCCGCCGAGAACTCTCTGGCAGCGTCGCTACTCCCCCGGTTCGCGAATGGATACCAGCAGATGCTCGGCCGGCGCTTCGAGGAAGGGGTGGACCTTTCCGGCGGCGAATGGCAGAAGATCGCGCTCGCCCGCGCGTACATCCGAAATGCGCAGGTTCTGATACTCGACGAGCCGACCGCGGCGCTGGACGCGCGCGCCGAATACGAGGTGTTTCTCAGATTCTCGGAGCTGGTCGCTGGCCGGATGGCGATCCTGATATCGCACCGATTCTCGACGGTGCGAATGGCCGACCGCATCATCGTGCTGCGATTCGGCAAGGTCGAGGAGCAGGGATCACACGAAGAGCTGCTCGCGAAGAAGGGACTGTACGACGAACTGTTCACGATGCAGGCGGCGGGTTACCGGTAGACTGGTATCTGAAAGCTTCAGGGAGCAACTCCAACGGAACGGGTGCCAGCAGTGAGTAACACCCGTTCAGTTGTTTTTCGATTGTTCACGGCCGTAAGTATTTCCTAAACCAGCCAAGCGCTTGCGCCCACCACAGTCGTTGATTCTGCGGCTTCCCGATCCAGTGCCCCTCGTCCGGGAAATCGATCAGCCGGCTCGGCACTCCCTGCCTCTGCAACGCGGTGAAGAGCGATAGCCCTTCAGTGTAGGGAACGCGGTAATCCATCTCACCGACAACGACGAGGTGAGGCGTGTGCAAGTTTGCCGCGAAGAGGTGCGGCGACCAGCGGCGGTAAATCGAATCCATCGCCGCCTTGTTCCAGTAAGCCCCACCGAACTCCCAGTCGCTGAACCAGACTTCCTCGGTGGCGCCGTACATGTTCTCGAGATTGTAAACACCGGCATGGGTGAACAGCGCCTTGAACCGATTCGAGTGACCGGCGATCCAATTGGTCATGTAGCCGCCATAGGAACCACCAGCAGCGCCCATACGCGTGGAATCGAGCCAGCTATTCCTCGCCAGCGCGGCATCGAGCCCGTTCATCAGATCCGTATAAGCCTTTCCGCCCCAGTCGCGCGAAATCTGATCGGTGAACCGCTGCCCGTAACCGAAGGATCCGCGTGGATTGATGGCAACCACGCCAAATCCTGGCGATGCAAAGAGCTCGAAGTTCCAGCGCCCGTGCCATTGGTCGAGCCACTCGCCCTGCGGCCCGCCGTGAATGAGCAAAAGGACGGGAAATTTCTTGCCGGGCTGATACTGCGGCGGCTTGATCAGCAGCCCCTGCACACTGTCACCGCCTGCGCCCTTGAACCAGAAATCCTCAGCAGGGTTTAGTTTGAGCTGCGCAACCAGCGCGTCGTTCTCGTGGGTAAGGCGATGAACCTCGGTGAGCCCCGCCGCGCCAGCCGTCGCCACATATACCTCGGCCGGCCGTTCCGTCGCGTCCTGAAGCCAGGCTATGGTTTTGCCATCGGCCGAAACGGATAGCGAAAAGTTGTTTCCCGTCGACGTCAGCAACTGCGGCGCAGTCCCCCACCCGGAACCATTGCGGGCGATTCGGTAAAACTTGGTGCGGCTCGCGTCGACAGTGGTGAGATAGAGCGAGTTTCCGCCCGGGCCGAACGCATAGGAGTCGGCGTTTCGATCCCAGTCTGGAAGGAGCTCACGCGACGTTTTGCTGGCGCGATCATAAGCCATTAGACGCTGACGATCCGACTCGAAGCCCGGACGCGCCTGTGACGCGTAGATGATCGTTCGCCCGTCGGGCGAATAGACGGGGTTCTGATCCGCGCCTTTGTTGGCCGCGGTGATTACCTGGGGCGCCCCGCCCGAAACCGGCACTGTATAGAGATTGACGTCGGTGGACCACGCGTCCTCGCGGCCCTGATCCTTCGCAGAGTACGCCAGCTCGCGCCCGTCGGGAGAGAACGCGTAGGCCTCACTCCCGCCGAAGGGACCTGGCGGCACGTCGTACTTGACTCCAGTCGTGACATCTCGCAGCCCTGTCCCGTCCGGCGAAACGATGAAAAGATGCGATCGGGTCGCAGGCGTCCATTCAGTCCAATGACGATACAGCAGATTGTCGGCGATGTGAGCTTTAACCTTCCCTGTATCTGCCGCTCTCGCCCGCTCGATGTTGCACGCATCGCCGTCGCAATCAGGGTACACGCCGGTCACGAACGCAATGCGATCGCCGGTGGGCGACCAGACCGGTCCGCTCGCGCCGCCGTTGACGTTGGAGATCTGCTTCGCGTTCGCACCACTCATGTCCGCAATCCAAAGCTGACCGCTCGCTATGTACGCAACGCGTTTTCCGTCAGGTGACCAGCGAGCCTCACTGGCGCTCGTGTTCGCATTTGGGAACTGACCAACCACCCCGAAAGGCTCGCCGCGCAATCCTTCGCTGACGATGCCAATACTGATGCGCTTGGTTACCGTCGTTCGCCTGTTGGCCCCGACATCGGTCGTCCGCACGGAGTAAAGAACCGACCTGCCGTCGGGAGATATTTGCGGATCGCCTACGTTCTTCACCGCTGCGAAATCCTCGAACGTCATCGGGCGCTGAACCCGTCCCTGCGCGGATGCGTCGACCGCAAAGATTACCGCGCCCAGCAGTAGTCCCTTTCTCATGACTGTTCTCTTGTGGTTGGTTTTACGGCGCCTGCTCTACGGCCGCGATGTTGATCTCGATCTTTACGTCATCTCCCAGCATGGAACTGCCTTCGACGATTCTGTTCCAGGTGGAAGCTGAGATGACCGCGGTCGGTGCGCGGGATGATTGAGCTGGAAGTGGCGCCTGCGCTGCTGCTAGAACGGGTGCGACAGCAAAAACAAAAGAAAGCCTGCGGATCATCAGTGTGATTAAGGGTTGACCCTTCTACTGTGGAATCGGAATGTCGTTCCACCGCGCCTGGTCGAAGGTGCCCGCAGGGAACTCTCCGTTGATGCGCACATCCGCGTATTGCTCTCGCCAGACCGGGCGGCCGTTCCGCAGCACGAGAAATTCAGTCGGAATGTCGAAGCCATCGATTTCCTTGTAGCTCTTTACCCTCGTATCACTCACCATCGTCCGGTCTCCCGCCTTCTGGCTCTGGATGAACCGGACGAGCCGAAGGTGATCCCGATCGACCCACATCTGATTCGACGTCGTGTCTCCCGCCTTCGCACCCACAACATAGACCGGCTCACCCTCCCACTCGTCGTTCCGCATGATATCGGTATCGACGTGCAGCGAATCGAGACTGCGCGTTATCATCGCAACCGGAGCCACATAGACATCGGAAGTGAGGAGCAGCAGCGGATTTATAGATGGTCTGAAGTCAACGCGAATTCCGTTGTCGAACGACGCGACCTTGTCGTTCACCTGCACGAGACCGTTCTTACCAGTCGCGGGGAGAAACACGATCCGGAGCTTCCCGGGAGCTTCGATGTGCTCGTACCACTGCGACTTTTTCTCTTGACCCGTCGATGTGTACTGGGTGTTGTTCTGCAGGAAGCTCATTGTCTTCAGGTACTTCCCGTCGTAACGGTCGTGCATCGCCTTGAGTAACGCGTCGCTGCTCGTCAACCGCAGGCCAGCGCCCGGCGCTCTCGACGTTGAAGGCTTCGCAGCTGCGGCAGTGGGTGTCGGAGCGGTCTCTGTTGGCGAGCCTGACTTCAAATACGAGCAGCCAGTTAGGGCTACACCGATTAAGAGAATTCCTGTGCGCATCATCTAATCCCCGAGTGCATTGCGATAGAGAAGACCGTTGAACAGGAGCTTGAAGGTCCCGTGTGGCTGTGATCGGAAATATGGGTCTGGACCGAAGAGCACCAGCATCCCCTTCCCAACCGGCGCCTCGAGAACCTCTGTTACACCGTTAAGGTACCTTTGGCCCCAAGCCCAACCGCTATGTAGTGGATTGGGGTTATCGATCCAGACAATGCGCTTGATTCCGCGCGCTTCAGCAGCCGGCAACAGACGGAACGCCGGCGCATTGTCATAGTAGAAGTCGGTCACGGGCCTCATCCCCTGGGCGAGGAGGTTGGTCGTGTCGACTCTCATGGTGAGAATCGAGCCGGGAACGTAGAATCGCGTACGCGGAAGGGCGCGCCCCGCACTATCCGCCAAAGCGTTAGCAATCGGGAGCTGAAGCTGGGTGCCGAGCTCGGTCGCCGAGCCGATGGCGAGGATGGTCCCGCCGGCATTGAGGAATTCCTGGAGCTGCGGAACCGTCCTCGCCACAGTCATCGCGCCAATACGTTCCCTGTACTCGGCCGGCACGTCTTCCGGATTTATTCTCGGCCCACGTGCGTTCGCGCGCTGGAATGTCGCCCCGTCGGGAAGAATGAGGACATCGAACTTGTTAATGAGATTCCCGGCGTCGAGAGTCGGTGGGTAGACGACCTCATACGGAAATTCGAACTGCTCGAGCATGAACCTGGCCCAACCCGAAGTAATCGCCCCTCCGTATTGATCCCACAGCGCGATTCGCATCGGACGCACGCGTCTCAACGACGCCGTGGAAACCTCGGCGTGAAACGGGTCGAATTGAATTCCCTTCTCTTCCGCCAATCGCGCCAGAAACCCACGCGTTCCGAATTTCGCCGGAACGTAGAACGTGCCGACATCGTAGCTGCGGCCGTTGATGTTCAGGGGGTTGAGCAGGGTGTAGACGGTATCGCCGTGTGCGAGAAGCCGGTTCACTGCCACGAAGGCATCGTTTTCGGAGTGGCTGAACACGTAGCCTGCGGCAGCCGGCCCAACGCGTGGGACGGCCGGCCGGGCAAAGCCGACGACGCGCGCGAACGGGCCGCTGAAATCGTCGAGTACCCGATCGAATTTCACGCCCATCTGGTAGGCGAGCGTCCAGCCGGCGTTGTCGTACGGCGGAATCGGAGCTCCGCCGGGATATGGAATGTCGTTCGGATGATCCTGCGGCTCGAACATGTCGAGGACGTGTGGCCGGAAGGCCTGGTTCGTCTTCACCACCAGTGAGCCGGCGGGATAGTTCTTCCCATCGACTGTGAACGCAGAGGTCGCTCTTTCGACCTGGATGCCCGTTTTTATCAGCGCGTTCACGAACTTCGTGGCGGTGAGGAAATCCGGCTGGTCGGCGGGAATGATGTAGCCACGCGGATCTCGATCCGCCGGGTTACGCATGATACGCGTATATGTCGCGAAATCGGCCGGACTGGTCGTCGTTGGCCGGCCACCCCCGCCTCCACCCCCGGCATCGCCGCCCTGGGGGCGTGCGCTATCCTGCGGAATCGCAGCCTGGAGCGCTGCTACTCGCTTCGGCGTGACAGTCCAGTTGTCAGTGCTGCCACGCTCGATCGAATTGCGACCCATTCGATAGATGTTGTAGAGGAACGTCTCTCTGTAGCGCGACGCAACATCGAGCACCGCCCGATTCGCGGTCAGCTCGTATTCAATCGACTCTGCGAAGTGCCACTTCTGGGGCTGAATGGGGAGCGGGTAGTCGCCCTTGGGGAGTAGCTTCTCCGGGACGAGCGGGATCTCCATCGGCGTCGGATTTCCAATCGCTTCGGTCAGCAGGCCGATCATGTTGTGGAAGTACACCGTCGTTCTCAGCCCGCCATTCCACCATGTAGAGTAGCTCGACCCACTTCGCATGGTCGCACCGGCCTTCCCCTCTTCCACGAATCGGGAATGCATTGCGGCCCCGACCAGATCGAGCTCCATCGGGACCAGCGGATCGAAGTTGTAATTGAATGGATCGCGAAACGGCGGCGCAAAAATGACGGTTCCGATTGGTCCCGTTTGGTGGTGGTTGTACATGACCTGCGGATACCAGGCGCGAAAAAGAATGCTGTCCATCGCCTGGGTTTCGGGCTGCGAGGCCATGTACGCATCGCGATTGTTGTCATGCCCGACGTACTTGTGGTAGAGCGTCGGCAATCTCGAGGTCGAGCGCTTCAGCGTATCGGCTTCGCGCATGTACCAATTCGATACCAGCTCCTGGCCATCCGGATTCGCCGGCACGAGCAGGATGATGTCATCGCGGAGGAAACGCATCGTCTCCGGGTCATTGCGGCTCACCAGCTCGTATGTCGTTTCGATCAACTGCTGGGCGCCCAACACTTCGCTGGCGTGCAAACCACCGTCTATCCAAACCACCGCCTTTCCCTCGGCGGCAAGCGCGTGTGCCTGCGCCTCGGTGAGGTTCTCCGCCAGCGCAAGCCGGCGCGAGATATCCTGGTAGCGCGCAAGCTTCTTGTGGTTTTCCGGCGACGTCACGATCGCCATCCAGATCGGGCGGGCCTCGGCGGTGGTGCCGATCCGCACCAGCTTCATCCTGTCGGATTCGCGATCGAGCTTGCGCCAGTAATCCACCATCTGGCTGTAGTTGGCGAGGAAGTAGTCGTCGCCAATGTTGTGGCCGAACTGCGCCAGCGGCGACGTAATGACTGACTTCGCCGCGCCGCGCCTCTGGGCGTTGGCGGCGGTGGAGGCGGTGGAGGCGCAAACGAGCAGGAGCAGGAGAGATCTCAGGCTTCGCATCGAAGTGACGGGTGGCGGATAACTGTGCAGGGGTACACGCTCTTTCCGAGCGTCGCGCGGCTGAAATTTAATTGTCAGTCTCTCACTGTGCTTCGGCGGCTTCGGTCGCTGGCGGTGATGATCACTCCACTCAATACGATTGCCCCACCGAGGAGTGTTGTGAGCGACGGAATCTGTCGGATGGAAGGAATCAGAGCGCCGAGAAGCGTCGCGCCGACAGGCTCGCCGAGTACAGTGAGATTCACGACATAAGCCGGGAGAAACTTGAGAGCCCAGTTCATTCCCGTATGACCGAGGAGCATGGGCCCGAGAGCCAAACCGGCAAAGATTGCGAGCTCCCGTGAAGGTTGCGGCGCAAGCGCAACGTGCCGAATGAGGCCGATCACGACGAGTGCGAGAAATGCCGCCGTGTAGACGATTCCGACGTATGACCAAATGCCCAGGCTGGCCCTGAGCCGCCGGCCAATTGTGTAGTAAAGGGCGGCAGTGACAGCGGCCGAAGTCGCCAGAAGATTGCCGAGCAAATGGGCATTCCCGCTGGGAGCCAACCCGCCGAACAGGTCGGGAGCTGCGACCACCAGAGCCCCGAGTATCGCGATGGCGATGCCCCAGAGCTGCGTACGGGTGGGCGCCTCCCGGAGGGCGACTGCTGAAATGGTCGCGACCACCGCAGGCTGAAGGTTCACGAGGGTCACCGACGCGGCGATCGTGGTAAGGTGGATCGAGGCGTTCCACGCCCAGAAATGGAGGGCGAGAGCTACTCCAGCGGCGATAGCCAGAAGCAACTCTGGCCGGGTCACCCGCCGCCACTCGCGCCACTCCCCGCTTCCTGCCAGGAAAGCAGCGACGATTACAAGCGAAAACCCGAGGCGCCAGACAGCGATGGCCAGCGGATCAGCGGCGGATAATCGCACCAACGGCCCCGCGAACGAAATGCCGAGCAGCGATAGCGCCAGTACCCAGAACGGCTTCTTTGACATGTTAAAAAAAAGAGCCGGTGCCCTGAGGCACCGGCTCTTTTGAAAAGAGAACTTTAGTCGGCTTTCTGAGTTTTGACCAGACGCATCTCCGCCGCCGCACGTCCCGCATGCTTCAGGACAGTGTCGTCGTACCTGTGGCAGTTCGGCGTGTTACGGCCGCGCACGCACCCGTTGTAGCGGAGGAGCGCGACGCGCGTGTTGGGCGCGCTACGCATCGCTTCCTTGAGGATCTGCACGCCGTGACAGATGTTGCTCTCGATGTCGAACAGGTCAGACGATCCGCAGCCCCACTTACCACCGTGAAGCGGCATTACCTGCATCAGCCCGCGCGCGCCGACCGAGCTGCGGGCGTGCGGGTCAAGCGTGTTGTCTTCGGTCAGCAGAACGCCGACGAGCAGCGCCGGATCGATCTTCTCCTTGTCAGCCTGGTCGACGAGCGCATCAGCGATACGGAACGCAAGGGCGCGATCGTGAGTGTACTGGTTCAGCACCTCACCGATGCGGAAAGCCTGCTCCGTCGGTGCCGAAGCGTCGACGACGGCCGCCGGCAGTCTCAGAAGACGGCCGGGGTTGGCGTAGAGCGGGTGCTGCTGCGAAATCGTCCACACAGCTCCGCCTACGAGCAGCCCACCCAGTGCAACTGCATGGGAGGCAGCACGCATCGCCGTCTTCATTGGAGAAGACAGCTTCGCCGGCGGCGCTTTCAGTGGCTTCAGTGATTTCTTCACAGGTTCTCCTCGAATTAGTGCGAACCGAGCCGACTTAGATGAGCGGAACAAGAACTCTCCCTTTCTCATCGCGGTAAGCCCGACCCAACCGATCCGCAAAACCATGCAGCACTTCCATATCCCGCTCACGTACGCGGTACTGCGCTGCCGTCGTCGGGAGCCTGTAAGTAGCAATGCTCTCGCTGACGGGCAGCTTCTTCACCTGCATTCTTCCCTTCACCAGCTCCGCTCCCCTGGGCTTGGCGAAGTCCCACATTCTTCGACCAATCTGCGAGTTCGTCAGCGGGCATTCCGGATAACGCGCCCGGATGTACCGAATGAAGTACTCGTTGTCGATCAGCCTCTCGTGCCCAATGTCTGTCGCGGTCTCCGGCACTTCGATCGCCGGTCTCTGTCCCGCCGGCGTCTGCCAGCGCTTCAGATCCTCTGCCTCGAGTGAGACCTGGATCTTGGCGCCCAGAACGGCCGCAACCTGTCGCAAAAGATCGAGCGAGACATTGTAGTCCTCGTCATGCTCGATATTGCGAATGGTTGATGGCGACACCGGTCTTGGTAGCCTTGCCGCAACGTCTTCACGGCGGAGACCTCTGAGCTTTCTGATTCGCTCGAGCTCCCGCCCAATCCATTCTGCCATTTCGAATCTATTGTGGTAATGCCACTGCTGAGATACGTATAACGGTACCTCTATTGACGCATTCGGTCAAGAAAAAGTTTTGAATTCGAGGGGAACGTTAGGCGTCCGAAATATCATATTCGTGACGCAGTGCTGCGGATGATGTTGCAGCACAAAGGGTTGGCGAGGAGCTTAACGACCGTTGCGGGTGGTCAGATGTTTACCGACGACCCTCGCGGCTCACTCAGCCATCGAAAAACTGAGCATCTGCGTCGCCGCCTGCTCGGCGAACTTCAGGACTTTGCCGGAATAGGTGTGGCAGTTCGGGGTGTTGGTCCCACGCACGCAACCATTGTAGCGTTGCAGCGCGCTCGACACGCTTGGCGAGCGCTTGATCAGGTCGGCAAGGATGCTGACGCCGTGGCAGATGTTGGAGTCGATCGCGAACAGGTCGGCGGACGTGCATCCCTTCCACTTCCCGGCATGGAACGGCATCACCTGCATCAGGCCCCGCGCTCCGACGAAGCTCTTCGCGTTGGGATCCAGCTTCGCGTCTTCGGTCAGCACCACTCCGACGAGGAG
>JBJMOT010000140.1:0-20967 GCA_045803585.1 Gemmatimonadaceae bacterium | reverse complement strand
CTTAGCCATGTCGACGCGGTACTTTCCGCTCGACTCCCTGGTGAAGGCGCCCATCTTCTGCAGGAAGTTGAAGGCGACGACGTTGGCGCGGCCGTGCGAATCGGTCGCGCCGAAGCGCACCGAGCGGAACATGCTGGCGAGAAGTGTGACGTAATTGTCCTCGATGTTGGGACTCGCCGACTGACCCTGCGCGTTCAGCGCGCGGATCATGTACATCGCCAGGATGTCGGCCTTCCCTTCCTCGAGCGCCGAGTAGCGCTCCTTGAGCGCGGTGCGGACGAGACCCTTCCCGTTGATGGTGTTCTTGATGCCCAGTCCGTGCGAGACCTCGTGGAACATCACATTGCCGAAGAATGCGTCGAAGGTGACGTTGTGCAGCTGGTCGGACACGATCAGCTCCTGCGCGATCGGCATCAGGATGCGATCGAACTTGGCGCGCACCGCGTTCTTGAGCTGAATGCGACGCGCACCCTTCTTGAGCTGGACTTCTTCGTCGTTGGGAAGATTGATGGCGATGGTCTTGGCACCGGTGTTGGCCTGGCCGGAGACGAAGACGACATCGTACGCATTCAGATCGGACGCGCCGCCCGGCGTCTCGCGCTTGTACTCCTCGGCGACGGGAATCCCGCGTTGCAGGCCCGGCAGGAGTGACGCGTACTTGGCAAGGCGCTGGCTCCAATCACGATCCTTGATGAGGACGACACCTTCGTGCGCCGCCTTGTAGCCGAACAGCGCGTCCTCGTAGGTCTCGATCGGGCCGATGACGATGTCGAGGGTGTTGTTCTTCATGTCCATCCACGCGAAATCGCTCGGCTGATAGTTGTCGGTGAGCAGGGCGTCCGCGCGCAGAGTCAGATAATTCTTTAGTCCTGGATCTTCGGAGAGTGCGGCCGCCTGTCGAAGCTTCGCTGCGGCACGCTCGTGGTGCGCGCGAAAGAATTCGTGAAACGGAATCGCGTAAAGTTTCCCCGCCCTGTTGCGGCGGACCATGGTGTAGAGGCCTTTGAGCGAATCAGCTCTGGCTCCGCCAGCGGCGACCGCGGCCTCGAACTCCGCCTTGGTCATGTCGGGCGGATAGTAGTTGGCGCCCTCAGGCTTGGGGCCGACGCCGAAAATAAACGGCGCGTTGTCATCGAGCCGGTCCCACGGGCCAAAGTTGATCTCGGCGAGCGTGCGGACTGCAGAATCCCTGATACTGAGAATGTCATTTCGATTGCCGTGCGATTCGATCCAGAAAATCGGATCCATCTCCCGCGCGGCATCGATGAGGAGCGGCAGCATCTGCAGCTCCGTTGGGCTCAGCTTCGATTCGTCCGGATCGAGCTTTACGGTTGTGTAACGTGCCAGGCGGGCAGGAACGGTCGACGGAGTAAACTCGGTCGCGATGGGCATGGTGTTACTCACCACGACTGTCGGACCAGCAGCAGCTGGAGTCGAGGTCTGCGTCGCGCAACCTTGAATCAATGAAATGGCGAGGAGGGCGGACGCGAGTCTGGGGAGGGTCATCGAGGGTTGGCTGGAGTGGCTTTGGATCTAACATAACTGCAACGGAATAGGTGCGAGCAGTCAGTCACGATCCTGCATCTCGGCGATATAAAATCGACATGACTCGGCGTTGCTCCCCCGATTCGCGATTCGTCTTACTACATGCGGGTTGCAATGGTGTTTTCTTGCGCGGTGTTCGCCGCGATCGCATCCACCAGCAGCGCTCAGGTCGGTCGGACGCCGGGTGCTCCGCCATGGACTGACACTACCGGCGAATCGCCGATCTACCCGGTCGGCGAGGCGATCCCTGTCTATCGCGCCGTTCTCGATCTGCTCTATCTCGACGGCGATCGGCGTCCGCCCGTCATCGTCATGTGGGATACAGCCGAGCGACGTTTCGGTGGCGGCCCGTGCCCCATCGCCAAATGTCCCGGACCGAAGTGGTCTCACAAATCGAAGATCGATACCTCGACCATCCTCGCTTTTGCGCGACTGAGTCCCAAGCGGCCCGGCATCCGCGACTTCGGGTATCCGATTCCGCTGGTGTTCATCTCAAACGACGACGTGCATCGCATGACCGCCGACGGCAACGAGATTCTGGCCGAGCATCCGCGCCAGGACTATCAGAGCCCGATCGCCGGATTCTGGGCCGAGCTCGATCGGAAGTATCACGGCGCGTGGGGGGTGAGTGTGATGAGCAAGGTCGGCCTCAATAAGGGGCAGACTCAGGCACTCGTTCAGATCTATCAGTGGTGCGGCATTGCCTGCCGCAGCAATGAGATTCTCTTTCTGAAAAAGACGGCCGGACGCTGGCGTGTCGTTGAGCGCATACCCAGCGACATCAACATTGATCAGCCGTCGGGAATTTTGCGATACGTTGGACCGAGCGGCACCACCGCCAGCGAATCGGAAATTCTCGTTCCCGACAGCAAGACCGGCGCTCCGCCCGAAGCGACCGCACGTGCGGCAGTGTATCGCGCGGTGCTGGACAGCCTTTATTTCTTTCAGGGCGAGCGCCCGAAGACCGTCGTCTGGACCGACTACTTCTTGCCTGCGTTCGATTCGCTGCCGCGCCGGCCGGGGATCGATCGCTCACTCGCCCGCAAGTTCAATTTCCTGCGCACAATTCGCGCGCCTCTCGATACCAGGCCGAGCTATCGCGTTCCCCTCTTCACGCTGCCGATGGACTCAGTGGCTGGTCTGAAGGTGAGGGGAGTCGCGCTCGACTCCGTCGCGCACACCGGCAAGCCTCTCGACCTCGGGTTGAGCAAGCGCTATCCCGGCGCGTGGGGCATGGTGTCGATGAGTCGAGTAGCGTTCAACACTGCTCGCAGCACCGCGCTCGTCTACTCATTCCACTTTTGCGGCGAGCACTGCTACAACAAGGATACCTGGCTGCTCAAACGCATCGGGCGACGCTGGACAATCGTAGACCGGATTCCGTCACTCGGCGAGAGCGATCTGCAGGTCGAGCCGCTGCGTTATCTGGGACTCGACGCCAATCCGAACGCATATCGTCCGCGCCGTGTACAGGGTGTCGTCACCGACTATACGACGGGCAAGCCGCTTTCATTCCTCGACATCAACATCAAGCGCGTACTCTATTCCGGCGCCGAGGTCTCCGACCCGCCGATTCGCACCGACGCTGCCGGGCACTACATGCTCAACAACCTGCCGCTCGGCGCAACGCTGACGATGCTCGTGCCGTGCACCGGCCAGCCGCACGCAGCGCAGATTCAGGGGATTGGTGTGATGCCGGGTATGGACACGACCATCAACTTCCCCGTCGACTTTACGGTCTGCGATACGACGGTCGTGGCGAAGTCTGAACCTCCGCCACCTCTGAACCTCGTCTCAGGCGGCCAGGCGTTCATCAGCAACGATTCGGCGCGCTTCGTCTTTCCGCAGCAACCCACCCAGGCATATGAGTGGGACGTGCCGCTGAAGGGCGCGTCCCCGGGAGGCGCGGAGTACATGTGGGGAGTGCAATGGGAGATCGCTGACAGCGCGGCAGGCGAATCGCCGTATTTACTGTGGCTGATCAAACGCTGGAAAGCGGGCGGACCACGCAACGGACCGCTCAAGCAGTTAATAGCCGGTGTGCATCTCGAACCGATGGTCGAGTGCACGACGTGCGACGGTGTGGTCTTCGAGGCTCCGGACACCGACCACTCCAAGGTGTTCGCAACCGTCGAGAAGGGTCAGTTGATTTTCATTATTCGTGGCGCGGACGCCGTGAGCCGCATCTTCCCGAAGATTCCGACGACGGTGACTTTCTCCCAGACTGTCAGGCAGACGCCTCTGCCTGAGTACGGACCGGGTGATGTCAGCTCTTCACAAAGAGTGCTGGTGAATTGTCGCAACTCCGATGAGACGCCAGAAGCCAGACATCGCTGCGACGTGAACCACTAGCTCGCGGGTTTGAGCTCGATCCCGGCCGGGCCGAGGTCGTAGCGCCGCTGATGCATGTACATGACGTAGTCCTGGAATCCCGGCTTGCGGACGCGAACCATCACGTGCGGAAATCTGACGCCGTTGAAGGAGAAATATCCGCCGGGTGATGTAACGGCGCGCTGCACAACAGAATCGGGGGCGTCACCGTTCATCTGCAAAACCTCGGCGTCTGGCACTCCGCGTTGGTTCGGGCCCGTCACTGTTCCGCCGACCGTTCTCGGCTGATTCGCGGGAGGCTGCATGATGACTGCCATTGAATCGGTGCGCGCTATCGGGCCAGCGGAACTGCCACGCGAATCGAGGTTGATAATTCGAAAAGGCCCGTCATTCCACGAATGCGTGACGATCGATTTGCCGTCTGGCAGAAACCACGCGTGCCAGACTGGGCCAGGATATTTCTGAAAGCTTCTGATCGGTGCGCCCGTTTTGGTATCCCAGAGGTAGAGACCGTTCATGCCGCCGGAGGTGGCGACGATTTTTCCGTCTGGACTGAAAGCGATTGCGCCGTCGCCGCCGAAGGATGTCGGGACGTCCAGCGCTGGTCCGCGCGTTTTGTCCGTGACTGACCACAGAAACAAGGAGTCGCCCCACGCATTGAACGCGATCCACTTTCCATCGGGGCTGCGTGTCGCGTATTGCGAATTTCTCGCGCCCGTTTTCGCCGACCACTGCGACGGCGCGCCCGGCTCGCGATAACTGGTGATGTTTCCATTCTCGTCGGCGACGAGCAGGCTGCCGTCGTCGGCAAAGAATGTACGGGTGAGACCGGCCATCCGACGATTCAGCTCGGTCACCGGCTTTCGGGTCTTAAGCGACCAGATTCTCGTCACCCAGCCACTCGTCGCCGCCAGCAAAGTCCCGCTCTTGTTGAGAGAGAGTTGTCTCATCGCCACCATCGCGCTGCGCCCGACGTCGTTATACCCCGGGATGCTGTCGGTTCGGCTAAGGGTGTAAAGCAATTTTCCTGTGAGGGATCTCCAGACGCGGATCTTTCCGTCGCTATTACCGACGAAGAGCAGCTGGCCATCGGCGGAAAAAGCCATCGGAGTTTTGGGGATAACAGCCTGATCGACCTTCTTCGTCGACGCGAAGTTCTTTACCATGCGACCGCGATCGACTCGCCAGATCCCAATCCTCCCATCGCCGTTCATCACGGCGGCCAGCCTGCCGTCGGCGCTGAAAGTAGCGCCGCGTAGTTGCGAGCTTATCGGCAGCGCGGACCACGGCTGCGGCGCATCTTCGTAGGTCGGGCACGCCTGCGGCGTTTCTTTGACCTCGAGCACTGTATCGACGGTTAGCTGGTGCGTCTGGAATCCGCGATTGTATCGTCCCGCCGAGTCGAGCGTACCGCGCACGCGAATGAAGTGGGTGAGCGGAGGATAACCACGGATCACCGTCTGGCGTCCAATGAAAATTGCCTGCCGCGGATTATTGAACTTGAGCGCCCATCCATCACCGACACCGGGCACGCCGCACGGCACAAAGTGATCTTCGTCCGTCGTTACTGTGTAAAGACCCTCATACTCTTCAACGACGCGCGTTGAATTGGTGGGCGTGGAGCTCGAATCGAAGCCGAGGAGGGCGCAGAGGGAGGCGCCGAGGAGAAAAAGGGAACGCATACGATAAGACTGGAATCATCAGACGGATGTCACACGTCACACGGAATTTTCCCCGCTTCCCGCCTATCGCTGTCTCCATTCCACCAGCGGCGCATCCAGAATCGCGGCCTGCACGGCCTCGCCAACATCTCTTCGCAGCGCTTCATGCCTCAGATTCGCGCGCGTCGGGTTCACTCGATTGGTCAGCAGCACCACGAACAATCCCCGTTCCGGATCAATCCAGATGCTGGTGCCGGTAAATCCCGTATGCCCGAACGACCGCGGCGAAAAATATCTTCCCGCGCTCGAGTGCTCGCTCGGCGTGTCCCAGCCGAGCGCGCGGCTGGAGTGGCTCGATTGCCTCGCGGTCCAGCGCGCGACTGTAGTTGCCTGAATGAGGTGGACGCCGCCGTACTCTCCGCCATTCAATAACATCTGCGAGAACACGGCGACGTCGCGCACCGACGAAAACAGTCCCGCATGTCCCGCGACCCCGCCAAGGGCGCACGCGTTCTCGTCGTGGACGATGCCGTGCACCTTCACGTGTCGATAGGCGGTGTCCATCTCAGTCACCGCGATTCGAGCGAGCAGTGGATGGTCGGGACGAAAAGCGGGGGTACAGTCGCTGTCGGGCGGCGTCGTTCCTGACGACAGCGGATTGAATCCGGTGTCGCGCATGTGCAGCGGCTGCCACACGCGAGTCGCCACGAACTGGTCCAGCGTCATGCCGGTGATTCGCTCGATGATGAGACCGGCAAGCACGAAATCCCAATCGCTGTAGATGACGCTGTCGCCGGGATTGTAGGCGAGGGGTCGGGCGTTGATCTGCGCCAGGTAGTCGGCGCGTCCGCGGTGCTCGCGCCACAGCGCAGCGAATGCCTCGAAGCCGCCGCTGTGCGTCAGGATCATTCGCACCGTTATCCGCGCCTTCGCCGAGTCGGTGAGCTCGGGCAGATAGGAGTGAACCGGTGCGTCGAGGTTGAGCCGGCCCTCGTCCTCGAGGATCATCGCCGCCGTCGTCGTGGCCACGACTTTGGTGAGTGACGCCATGTCGAACAGCGTCGAGTCGGTGACTGCCGGCGCGTCGGGGGCGACATCGATGCGACCGTAGGCGCGCAAATGCACGAGTCTGCCCCAGCGACCGACCGCCAGTGCGACGCCCGGCGCCGCGCCCTCCCCCATGGCCACCGAGACGATCGAATCGAGGCGCGCCGGGAGATCGCGAGCCATGCCGACGCTGCCCGGATCTGCAGTGATGAGGGCCGGCAGTGGCGTGACCCGAGTGTCAACACGATTCACGGAACCGCCTGCGCAGGCGAGAAGCGTCGCGAGAAGGATCGCCGTTCCGGCCTTCGCCGCATTCATTCGTCGACTTTCATGGCGCACACCGACCCAAGCTAACGATTCTGACCCGCCGCTTTCCAGTCATTCTCGAGCACGATCCCCCCGGCGGGCGCTAATCCTGCATTCCGGCTGTCACCCCCTCAAAGGAAGTCATCATGCGCAAACTAGTCCTCGCGATCGCCAGCCTCGCCGTCATCGGCTGCGGCGGGGATTCCACCGGACCCGCCGGTAGCGTTGCGGGAACGTGGAATCTGCAAACCGTCAACGGCAGCCCGCTTCCCTACACCGCCGTGTTCTTAGCCGGGCCTCCGGTGTATCGACTGGAAATAATCAGCGACACGTTCGTCGCAGCGGGAGATGGAACCTACACGGAGGCGTTGACTACGAGAGAGACTAACGGCACCACGGTTACCACGACTACCGAGAACGATCACGGAACCTGGACTCAGAACAACAACTCAGTGACCGTCACGGCATCCGACGGTACTGTCTCAACCGCGTCGATCTCCGGGAATACCATCACGATAAACGAGGAAGGGTTGGTAGGGGTGTTCCACAGGCAGTAGCTCTCCTGGCGGACATCTCGAAGCTCCAGGCGCTAGAACTACACAGAACGGGTGCAGTTTATGTTTCGACCTGGAGATGCCAGCGGCCCCGTAGTGTGCCTTAACTCACATGTACGTGGCCCAGCGCATGCGTTTCATTCGCGCCGAAGGAGCGCTGAAATGGCCGACCAGAACCACAGAACGCGGAAGGCGTCCAAAGTCGAAATCGATTGCCCGCTCGCTGCGATCCTGGCTGAGCGGCTCCGAGCCGGCAAGCACGAACTGACTGAACAGTGGCTGACCCGCATCGCGAGCCGGGTCTCGCTGGATCCGAATCGCGTCTTCCCCACCGACGACCTGCTCGATCACGTTCCGCTCCTTCTCGACGGCGTTGCCGACTATGTGCAGAATCCGGCCGCCGAGATCGGCGTGCACATGCCGGTGGTCGCCAAGGCGATGGAGCTGGGCGAGCTCCGCCACCAGCAGGGCTTCGACGCCTACGAAATCCTCAAGGAGTACGAGTTCCTTGGCGGCATTCTGTTCGAGTTCTTCACGCGGACTGTAGATGAGATCACCGAGCCGTGCGAGAAGAGCGAGCTAATGGCGTGCGGATCCCGACTTTATCGCGCGGTGACAATCATCCAGCAATCGACCATGACGCACTTCCTTCTTCTCGCCGACAAGCGCGTCGCCGAACGAGAGGAGCGACTGCGCGCATTCAACCGCGTCATCTCGCACGAGATCAAGAACCGCATCGCCGCCGTGCTCGGCGCGAGTGGAGTGCTGAGCGAGATTCCCGACATGCCCGCGGAGAAGAATCGCGAGCTGGTGGAGATCGTTTTGAGAAACGCACGCGAGATGCAAAGCACGGTCGACAACGTACTGCTTCTGTCGCGGACGGATCTCGATGATGCCCGGCAGCACCGCAACATCATGCTGCCGAAGGCAGTCCGCGAAGCGGTGCGTCAGGTGCGGGAAGCAGCTCACTCCGCCGGCATCGAGGTTCGAATCGACCCTCTCATGCCGGACATCGAGCTGCGGGCCGCGGTCATCGAGCTCTCGATCAAGAATTATCTGTCGAACGCCATCAAGTACTGCGACCCCGCCAAGCAGGAGCGGTTCATCGAGATCTCGGCGGAAGCGACGCCGACTTCAACCGGGGAGTACGAGGTCATCATCCGCGTTCGCGACAACGGCATCGGCGTGCCAGCCGACAAGCGCGAGCATTTGTTCGAGAGGTTTTACCGCGCACACGAGGGGATGACGGCGATCGAAGGCACCGGACTCGGGCTCAACATCGTCCGTGAGACGGTGGAATCTCAGGGTGGACGAGCGTGGGCGGAGCATCCGGCGGAGGGTGGGTCGGTGTTCGCGATTGCATTGCCCCTGAGACGGAAGCCCGATACGGGGACGCATCGGATCGAGACCGCGGATTCTTTGTCACATTGATCGAGGGCTCTTGGAGCCCTCGGTCCTCAGCTTTTCTCCAAGCCAATCCGCAATGGCGCCCAGCACCGCTTCATCGACTTGGTTCGATGTAAGCCGCGAATAATTGGCGGGATTCCCTTCGGCGTCCGCAATGAAGAGATGGTTCAGGCCGGGAAAGACCCGTACGGTGACGTCCCGATTCCCGCCCGCGCGAATCGCCGCACCCAATTTCTCCGCCTGCTCGGCGGGCACTTGTCGATCGGTGGCGCCCTGCAGGATCAACACAGGAACTTTGACTTTCCTCGCCGTGCTGTCGGGCGCGTAGCTCAGAAAGAACTTGAGCCACGGATTCATCGCAGCTGCGGAGTCGAGCGTCGCCGCCGCCATCCTGTAAGTCGCGCGCCGGGTGTCGGCGGCGATGGCCGCATCGTGGTCGATCGAGTAACGCTGCTGATACTCGATGATTTTTCTGCCATTGTCAGCAGGTCCCGCAAGTAGCACGAGTGCTTTGATTCGTTTGTCATTCGCCGCAACCATCGGCGCGATGATAGCGCCTTCGCTGTGGCCGACGAGCGCGATGCGCGAGGGATCGATTTCGCGTCGCGATTGCAGGTATGTGACCGCGGCGCGAATGTCGTCCGCAAAATCGGCGCTGGTGCTCGTCATCGGATTTCCGTTCGAGCTGCCGATTCCTCTGTCATCCAGCCGGAGCACGGCGATCCCGCGATTCGATAGGACGTCGGCGACCTGGCGGAACGGACGAAACCCGCCGGCGATCGGAATGAATTCGTCCCGATCCTGCTGTCCGGATCCGGTGATGGTGACGACCACTGGAACGGGCGAGCTCACACCGCGGGGCAAAGTCATCGTCCCGCCGAGGGTGGTTCCAGCGGGGCCCGGAAGTTTGACTTCTTCGGCCACATAAGTCGCGTCGGGTGGTGCGGAGTAATCCGGCCTGGCCAGCGCAAGCTTCGACGCGACTTCTTCAGCGACGCGCGAGATCGTCATGCCACTCGTCGGCGTGGATCCGCCGAGTATGTGTCCGACCCGATCGACGCTGAGTCGCGATTCCGTTCCGAGCGCGGCGACAATGATCGAGTCGTTACCCAGTGGTGTGACAGACGCCATCGCGGTTATCCCACCCGATGTCGCAAACACCGCCAGGTTCATGGCCTCGCTCGCACGCCGCTGTTTCATCGTCAGCTGCTCCACCGCCGTCACTGACAGCGCCGGCAGCATCACCGCGCCTACCGCGGTTTTCCATCGCTGGATCTGCTTTTGTGCGCCGCCGCCGATCTCGGCGATGATGTCGTCGCCCTGGAGAGTCAACAAAGACGTCCACGCGGGAGGCGCGCTAGCTGGTGCGTTGGCCATGAAGTACTGAATCACAACGCGATCGATCGAGAGATCCGGCAGGGTGTGTGCGACGTAGACAAACCGCCCCTGCATCTTGATGGTGAGATCGACCGAGATCGAATCGGGGGTGCGCACGAAGCGTTCGATGGCGGCGGTGTCACCCCGCTGGACCATAATGAAAGCGCCACGGTCGACAGAGGTATGCGCGGCCTTCGGTTTCGCCGACGCACCGACTGCAGTCCGAAACGCAGAGATCGCAAGGATCGCCGCGATCACGAAAATCGCGGGTTTGGAAAGGGATGTTTTTTTCAAGACGGGGATGGATGGGGTAGGCGGGCCGTCTCTATGAGGACGGGGCAAAACCGACGCCGCAACCCGTATTGGCGCCGAAGAACCAAGCAAACAGAGCGCTGCCGGACCTTGTTCTCTACTTCTTCGCTTCCTTGCCTCGAAGCTCCTCGAACCAGTTCTCAACGACGATCAACTTGTCGGGCTTGTTCCCTCCGACTGTTCGAACCATCAGGAAGCGCTGGTCGTCCGGACCAACGGCATATTGAGGAGCGAGTGGGGAGGCAAAAAAACCCGTGGCGGAAAAAAGAATGGTCGAGGTATCGGCCGAAAATGTCGGCCTTGATTTCACTTTGACGGCTACGAGGTTCCCATCTCCGTCGCGGTAAAACAACTCTTTGCCGCTACGTGACCAGACTGGCTCCGTCCCTCCGCCGCTGGAGATTTGCCATTTGCCCGGCCCCACCTTTGGAAACGCGACCACATAAATCTCGTAATGCCCGGTCTCGTTCGAGGTGTACGCCAACCAGTGTCCGTCGGGAGAAAGTGTCGGAGTAATTTCGCTGTATTTCTCTGCCAGTAGCGGTACGGGCGCCGCATCGATTCCAGGCCGCATGACGAGGATGTCTCCTGCGCCTTTCTCCTCGGGAGCGCTTTGGAATACCAGCGACTTGCCGTCGGGAGACCAATGCGCATCGAACAGTTCTCGGGCTTCCTGCGCCTGGAGCACTGCGTGCGCGCTGCCGTCGGCGCGCTTGGTCCACACGCGGAACCTGCCCCCAACGGTCGAGGAATACGTCACGGATTTCCCGTCCGGGCTCCAGGTCGGCCCGACGTTGTAATCTCCCTCCAGCGTCAACTTCCTACTCAGCCCCCGATCCAACTGCTTGATCCAGATATTGATCTTCTCGCCTGGCGGGTTTCTCGATACCGCCAGCGACTTTCCGTCTGGGGAGATCGTTGGAAACCCCAGAAACTCTGCTGCTTGCCATTCGGGATCGACTAGCTGCGCATCACCCTTACGCGTTACCCATACGAGCTCGTACGTGGGCTGCGCCCTTCCCGTCGCGTACACCAGCCTTCCTGATCTGGACACCGCCAGATCCGCCGAGCCGAACGAGCCTAGCCGCATACTGTCGGTGACTGCGGTCGGCGTGCCCGTAACTTTCATCGCGTCCTGGTCGAAAGGCACGATCATCAACTTCCTGTCGGTCGTGACGTAAAGCAGATGGCCAGACGCAGCGTACCGTGCGAACATCGCATTCTGCACGATCACCCGGTGCTTTCCTGAGGGGATGTCGGCAACGGCGATCGCATAAGTCATTGGGCCGTTCACAACGTTGCCTGCCAGGAACGTCACCGTGAACAGGACCCCTTTCCCGTTCGGAAGCACGTCCGGCCAGGTGTGATCCACTTCTCCCGCTGCGGTGTCCAGCGTCGTAAACCATCTTGGTATTGCTCCCGCCTTAGCCTCGACCCGAAGCAGACTGAAAGGGCCGTTGCCATCGACGTAAATGAAGTTGTCGGGTCCCCATGACGCGCCGGACGCCCCCGTCAACGTATCGTTGACTATGACAGGCGCACCTCCGTCGACCGATGCAATCTCGACCTTGTTTTCCTGGAGGAAGCCAACCTTGCGACCGTCCCACGAGAAAAAAGGCGTGAGTGCGCCGTCGGTTGCGGGCACGGCGGTCGCATGAAGCTGGTTGCTTGGTCGTATCAGCAGTTGTTCGCCGCGCCCACCAATGTAGGCGAGCTGCGATCCATCTGGTGAGAGCGCCAGGCGACCGGCGTACACTTTCCCTCTGGCAATTGCTTCGCTCGAGTCGACAAACAGTGCATAGCGCACGACCGGCTTCGACGCCTCCGGACGCATCCACCCCAGGATTGCGGCAGCCGTCATCAGAACCGCGACCGGAAGCAAAGCGTACAGCGCGACTCTCTCGACTCGCCTGGTGTTCGGGAGAGGCTTCCCGGCTTGCACCTCGTGTGCGGGCGTAACGACGCGATGTGAGTTACCGGTGGCGTAGCTGTCCGTCGCGAGATCAGGCTGCGCATCGAGTGGCGCAACCGTTTTTGACGGCGCGGGACGACTGAAGGCGATGGCCATGCTCTCGATCTCGGCGTCCGGCTCGATGTCGAGCTCCTGCCTTACGAGCTCCTGATAAAGCCGGGCGTGTCTCACTGCACCGGCGCGATCACCCGCGGCCGCGAAGGCGAGCATGAGTTTCTTCGCCGCGACCGCCGAGGTTGGATCGGACGTGGCAAGCTTGCGCCACCAGGCGACGCTCCGCGAATGGTCGCCTGCCTGCGCGGCGCAGTCGGCCAGGAACTCGAGGGCGGTCTGATACTCACCCAGAGCACGGACACGCTCGCTGTCTATCCACGACTCCAGATCTCCGCTGTCGGGAGGGCCGAAATGAAATCCATTGAAGAGCGGGCCTTTGTAGAGGGTGACCGCGGCTTCCCACTGCCGGTCGCGAATCGACTTCTCGAACTCCCACAGGTCGACCTGAATCAGATCCGGATTGAGCGAGAGATCGCGTGCTGTGGAGAGGAGAATTTCGCTATCGAGAGAGTGCCTGATGGCGTAGAGCGTCTGATCGAGCGAATGGTGAGCGGATGCCGCGATGGTTTCGGGCCAGAGGTAGGCCTCGATGCGGTCGCGCGAGATTCCGTGCTTGCCCGCGAGGGCGATGACCGCGAGCAGGCCAAGCTGTCGCTTTTGCTGCGCGGCAACGGGGACCGGGCGGGCGTCGCTCCGTAAAGAGAGCGTTCCGAGAAGCTCGAGGACGAACATTTTCCTCTCCAGAGCTCCTTCTGAGTTTTGCCTGAGGTTCTTCTGAGGGGTCAACTCTATCATGCGGGTCGACGTCGGCCGGGTCAAGCGCACCTGCGTATAACCGGCGGCGAAACTCGATTTGAGCGGAGGCCCAAATGAAGTACCGAATTGCCTTACCCGTCTTAGTGCTGATCCTCGCGGGCGCGTGTAGCGCGAACGATGCGACCTCTCCGAACGCCAAGGTGTCGCCGAGAGCGGGCATCGCAGATCGTGAGTCCGCTCGCAGTGGATGGCTGCACGCGGTAAAGAACTGCGGCGGCTACCACGGCCTCGCTGGCCAGTCGTGCATTCTCACTTCAACAAACCTTAGACAGATTCCCGACGGCTCGACCGTTACCTATGCAAGCGCCCTCGGCACAACAACTCTGAACAGCGACATCATCATCACCCCGCCGGGTCCGGGCAACAGCGTCGCCTTCGGTCACGTTGATCTGAATCTGATAACGAGGACCGGGGTGGCGACTCTAAACGGCGGGACCGGGGTGTTCAAACATTTCAGCGCGACGGTCAACATCGTGAAAATCGTCACCGCTGATGGACACGACTGGACCTGGGACGGACCATTCAGTTTCGGAAGTGGTGAAGGAGACGACGAAGGCGGCGACCAGGACCGATGAACAGCAACTGACGGGCGCTCGCGTCTGGCATCTCGAAGCTCGAAGCATCAAAGCTTTGAGCTTCGAGATGCCAGAATCCGCGACTCACTTCGCGGATGTCGTGAACCGGCCGAAGAACGAGCTCCACCCCTTCGTGCTCGTCATCCACGACTGCTTGTTGCGCGCGCGAAGTCGCTGCTCAGTCAATCCGATGGTGCGGTGAACGACGGGCGCCTTGTTTACGGTAGTGGCGACGTCGTTGATGGCGGCGAGCGTCTGCTCTTTCCTGATCGCGGTGGCGGCGGCGTCCGGCTTCTTGCGAGGGCCGAACAGCAACTCCATTAGACTTTTCATGAGCGCTTGGCGGAGGAGGGCGTCGCCAGTAGCGCCAAGTTATCGCCTCGCATCGAGGCTGATCGGAGTGCGGCTGGTGGAGAGCCTCCGCACTGCCGGGGTCACCTGGTCAATCTACCCCGGCGGGAGGTAAGTAGCGATGCCAAGGCCTGCACCTTCCGGCAGTGGCTCACCTGACCCCTGGTCCTAACCTTTACGGGATATCTCTTCCTCGCCGCTCACGGCGACAGCTCAAAGGAGAAAATCCCATGGCAACGACTGCAGTTCCGACCACTGAATCACGGAAATCACCAACGACCGAGACAGCACAACCTGTCGAAAGAGAGGTCGACGTTCCGACCCAAAACGACTGGAGCACTCCTCAGGCGATGGCGATTCCAAAAGAGGGATACTTCAAGCTCGAGAAAGGCAGATACGGCGCGATCTACCCGAGAACGCCGTCCAACTATGGCTTCTCGGTCATCGCCAAGGTGAAGCCCGGCAGAGAACAGGCCGTCCGTGACTACGGGAAGACAATCGAGGCCGCCGTGAAGGGAGCTCCAAACGTTTTGGCCCCGTTGAAACTGCACTACCTGCGCTGGGTTCTGTTCGATGTCGGCTCGGGACTCCACTTCATGTACCAGGGGATATTCGATACCGACTTCGACAAGTACATCGAAGATGCCGTGGCGCTCTTCAACGCCACAGGAGTCACGACGGTCTTCACCAACCTCGAAGGATGGCCGGAGGACTGGCGGACGAATAATCCCGCCGTCATCGGCTTCTTCCGTGAGCATCAGGCTCCGAGTTTCCTCGAGTACGGCGAGTATCCGTATGTCACCGCCGACGAGATCAAGAAAGCACTCAAGCTCAAAGAGACGTTTTCGGGCATGCTCGACCTGATGCAGTAGGATGCTTACTCAAACCCCCCCGACTCCGACGACGGCTGTCGGAGTCACGATGGAGACGAGTCCCACTCCGGAGCTCGAGGAGATCCAGCACTTTCTCGTCAGCCGCCCGGCGGCGCTCGCCGCTCGATACGAGTTCCTGACTTTTCGGACTCCAGCGAGCGGGCGCAAGTGGCTGGCGGGGCTGATCGACAAAGTGGGTACCGCCAAGGCAGTTCACCCCACCCGACTCGACTCGAGGTGGGTGACGATCGCTTTTACCTCGAATGGCCTCCGTGCCCTGGGTGTCGACGAAGACGCGCTCGCTACTTTCCCCGAAGAGTTCCGTCAGGGCATGGCCGCCCGCGCTGACATCCTCGGAGCGACGGGCACCAACCATCCGGACAATTGGCGGGGTGGCATGGGCAGCGACGACCTCCACGCAGTCATCATTCTCTTCGCGTGCGATGACAAGGAGCGAGAGCGCTGCCGAGTGGAGCACGAAAAGTATCTGACCCAGCATGAGGGTGTGGAAGTTCTTTCCACGCTGGACCTGGGAGCCATACCGTCGAAACGCTCCGGCGCTCACGAGCATTTCGGTTATCGAGATCGACTGTCGGTCCCGGCGATCGAAGGAATGGGCGACGAGCCAACGCCCGGCTCCGGCAAGCGGATCAAGGCTGGCGAGTTCTTTCTTGGTTATCCCGACGAGGAAGGTGAAGGCCCGGCGCTGCCGCGACCCGAGGTCCTTTCCAACAATGGGAGTTACATCGCGTACATGCGTCTCGAGGAGCATGTCGGCGCATTTCGCGATTTTCTGAAACAGCATGGGAAGACCAAAGACGAGCAGGAGCTGGTCGCCGCCAAGCTGATGGGCAGATGGCGAAGCGGAGCACCGCTGGTGCTGTCGCCCGACAAGGACGATCCGGAACTGGGCGGCGACATGCAGCGCAACAATGACTTCAACTACAAAGAGATGGATCCGCACGGTTACGGCTGTCCGCTCGGCGCGCACATCCGACGGATGAATCCGCGCGACACTGCGGTGAACATGGAGCGGCGCAGGATGATCCGGCGCGGCGGAACGTACGGGCCGGCATTGCCGGAAGATGCACCGGAAGATGGCGTGGAAAGGGGAATCGCTGCTTTCATCGGCTGCGCCAGCCTCGTCCGCCAGTTCGAGTTCGCGATGAACGTGTGGATGAACGACAAGACTTTTCACGAGCTCGGCAACGAGCACGATCCGATCTGCGGAACCCAGGACGGGAGCTTCGACTTTACCATTCCGAAGCGCCCGGTTCGCAAGAAAATCAAAGGATTGCCGCAGTTCAGTACTCTGCGCGGCGGAGCGTATTTCTTCCTTCCCGCCATTAAAGGGCTTCGCTACCTCAGCGAACTGGAGACGAGTTGAAATGAGTCCATCAAAAGCAGGACCTCGCACATACAATCAGATCCAGGTGCCGCGCAGATACACGCCTGGGGGCCGGCGGATCAGCATCTATTGGACGTGGAATTATCCGTGGGAGTCCAACCGCGATATCACCGAAATGGACAATCGCTTTTCGACGATGACGGAAGTGCGCCGCGTGCTGTGGCCGGATTATGAGACGATCGAATACTCGGAGAAGATGTTCCTGCAGGGAGTGGCCGGCACGCTCGAGCTCTTCCATCTATCGACGTTGCGATTTCAGGCGCTGGCAGGTGAAGTGACAAAGCATCCTGTCGCCGTCTATCAGCGGATCGATCAGGCGGGGCAGAAGCTGCCGATCGACGACCGCATACTTGCCGACACGGACACGCTGATGGTGTTCGGTCTCGACCATATGGTGACGGAGCAGGAAGCCTCGCCCGAGGAAATCGACGCAATCCGCCGCTGGCTCACCAGGGAAGGCACCTGTCTGATACTGGGTCCGCACCACGACGTCGGCGTCTCCGAAAATCTGGACGAGCGCGCGATGGAATATGCGCACCATGGAGATCCACTCGTTCCACGACAGCAGCGGTTCGGCAAGTACACTCGCTCACTGATGAATGGTTTGGGTGTGCCGGTCGAGAATCGTTACGGTCTGCGGCCCGCGGTCGTGAAGGGCACTTCCGATCAGATTGCTCCACTCACCACCATCAGAGATCTCGATACAGCGGGATGGCTCAACGGAGTTTCGACTTTCAACTTCCATCCGCATCTGCCGCACTACGCGATCACCACCGACGATGCCAGCTCCATAAAGCTCCTCGCGACGCAGCCGATCGACATGTCGAGGCCGCATCCCTTCACGGAGGCCGGTAACCGTGAATTCAACATCTTCATCTGGATGCCCCCCAACACCGACACCCGAGCCGGCGACATACTGCTGGCTGACTCCACGATTTTCACGACGTTGTTCGGAGGTGTCGGTTCGCTGGAAAATTTCTGGCGGAACATCGCCACCGCCCCGATGGCGAATCCAATCGTGACACCAGCGAGAGGGCTTGCCCACGTTTGATGCTTGTGGACCCACTCGGCGACAGGAGCACGCGTAGTCTCTCGCTAAAATCACTCGCGATGCTATTCGCACTCGGCGTGCTTGCAGCGCCGGGTGCGGCGCAGAATCGGGGTGTGTATCCGTTGGGGATGAGCGCGACGGGGTCCGGTGTCACTCCGGCTGCGGGATTCACCTACGTGAATTCATTTCTGTTTTATGGACGGGATAAATCGATAGGTCCGAATGGCGAGCGTCTGGCAACCGGACGCAACTCTGTGCTGATGGACATGAACAGCTTTGTCTGGGTCAGCACCAGCACGATCGGATTCCTGGGCGGTCCCGTTTTTTCCGCCTCCGCCACTCTACCGATAGCGAATAATTCCCTTTCGTCAGAAACGCAGGGATCAATCAGCGGCGGTGGAGGATTTGCCGACTCCTATTATCAACCGGTCATTCTCGGCTGGCGGAAGAAGCGCGCCGATTTGCGGACGATTTATGGATTCCTGGCGCCGACTGGACGATACGACGCGACGGCCAGCGACAACGTCGGCTCCGGATATTGGACCAACGTCGTGGCTTCGGGTCAGACGTTCTATCTGACGAAGGACAGAAGAACGGCGCTTTCCGCGTTCCAGATGTACGAGTGGCACACCACGCAGGATGGAACGAACATTCATCCAGGCGACAACCTCGATCTCGATTACTCTCTGATGCAGACTTTCCCGCTGCAACCGGATTTGAATCTCCAGCTCGGAGTAATCGGCTACGCCGCCTGGCAGACGACGAATAAGACGGGACCATCAATCACCCCGGCCGAGGCAGCGGCGCGTTACCGGGTCAACTCCCTTGGTTTTGCGTCGAACTTCACGCTCCCTTCCCGCAAAACCAGCCTTGGGTTCAAGTACTTCAACGAGTTTTCGAACCGGTCGACGTTCGAAGGGGGGTCGGTGCAGATATCGGGGGCGGTGACGTTCTAGAGGCGCAAGTGCAACTGCTTAAGGCAAGCTACCGCTACCCGCTAAACGCTAAACGCCGTCAGCGTTCGGCGGGTGGCGGGTAGCTTGTAGTTGCCTTTCTTTACGCGCCGATCAACGCCTAGCTGTGGATTTTCCTTCTCGTCCAAATCACGATCGTGGTGCAGTCACCTCGAGGCCCCACGAACGGAGCCGGCGTCTCCTCAGCCTGGTACACCTCAATAGCGACCAGCTCGCGCGTGATGATGAAGCGGTTGATATCGCCCGGAGATAATTCCTCGTACGGCTGGTCGTCGTGGAAGTACTGCATGCACGTGCTCGATCCCGAGCGCGCACTCGAGATGACGCCGCCGTAAAGACCTGGCCTCACGTGAATGCCGGGGACCGACGCGAGAATATCGCTGAGGTACCCCTGGGGTTTCTTGTCCAGATCATCCGGCCCAAGGAAATGTCCGACTCCGAGTTTCTTGCGGTCGGTGAAGCCGACCTTGTCCAGCTGCATCGTCGTCCGCGCGAGCACGAGGACCGGATCCATCATCTCGACCAGACGCGGCAACGACATCGTCAGCTGTTTGGGCTCGCGGGAGGTCAGATCGACGGCGGCGCTCTGCCCAAGGAAGCCGACGTGCCGGGCGAGGAGAACTCCGGTGCCGGACGGTGCGTTGCGCAAATTGAAGCGACCCTGATCGTCCGTCGTGACGGCAATGTCGGTCCCGAGCAGCTCCACTCTGGTGCCGGCGTTCGATCGGGCGCCCTCGAGCGTCACCACACCTGACACCTCCGCGCGTCCGCTCTTCGCGGGTGCCGTGGTGTTCGGGAGCAGGATGGTTCTCGCGCCGAGCTCCACTTCCCTATCGCCAAGCGAGATGGGAATCTCGGCGGTGACGACGGATCCGCGTCGCGCCTTGAGCGTCGCGCGCAGAGAGTTGGACAATCCGCAAAATCTGAATCCGCCGGTCGCGTTGGTAGTGTCGCGAAGCAGGAATGGAGCGCGGCGAATACCCGATTCCTTGGACACGTCGACTTCATCCCAGGCGATCGATACTTCGACCTTGGGCAGGGGATCCAGAGTCTCGGGATCGTTGACGTGTCCGATGACGGCGGATTCTCCGTACGGGCCGGACTGGTTGTGACAGGATCGGCGTACGAATGTCCGCGCCGAGGGAACCGCGAGAAGCGCGTAGCTGGAGCTATCGACGCCGACGCGGATCGGCTGGGTGATCAAGTCGATGCCGAGCGCGTCAAGCAGCGGGTGAAATACCGAAATGCGATACGTGCCGGGCGGCAGGTTCTCGAGTTTGAATCTGCCTAGTGAATCGGTGGTCGATCTGACCTCGGTCGACTCGACCACGATGTCGGCGCCGACGAGGCGCCGGCCATTGACACTGTCGACCACGGCTCCGACGATTTTTCCAGTCGCCGAGCTTGACGCCGAACTGAGCTGCGCCGAGTTCTGCGCGGCGAGCGGGAAAGTCAGCGTAATTGCGGCGAGTGAGCGGAGGAGCCTGCTTGCCATAAGCCCAAGTTTGGTGCAATCCTGGCCAGCGTCAAGACATCGCTGTGTATAGATCGCGGCGCGATCCTTAGAGGGCCATATTCAGGCCATGTCGCCTCAACGAACCCGGGTCTGCGTAGTCGGCGGCGGCCCCGCCGGCATGATACTGGGCCTGCTGCTGGCGCGGTCGGGGATCGACGTCACCGTGCTGGAGAAGCACGCCGATTTCTTCCGCGACTTTCGCGGCGACACCATCCATCCGTCGACGATGGAGATCCTCGATGAGCTCGGGATGCTCGACGATCTCCTGAAGCTCCCGCACCAGGAGATCCGTCAGCTGACCGGCCAGGTTGGCGACACCAAGCTCACGATCGCCGATTTCACGCATCTTCCGGTGCGGCGGAAGTTCCTCGTGATCATGCCGCAGTGGGACTTCCTCAATTTTCTGGCGGAGAAAGCGCGCGCGTATCCGAGCTTTCACGTGGAGATGGAGACGCCAGTCACAGGACTCAGCTTCAGTGGCGAGCAGGTGACTGGGGTCAAGTGCGGCGGGCCGAAGGGCGAGCGCACGATTTCAGCCGACTTGGTCGTGGGCGCAGACGGAAGGGATTCCACGGTGCGCGCGGCGGGCGGATTGAAATCGCAGGACTTTGGCGCGCCGATGGACGTATTGTGGATGCGCATCTCCAGAAACCAGGATGATCCGAGCCAGCTGCTCGGCCGGATCGATTATGGGCAGATCTTCGTGATGATCGAGCGCGGAGATTACTGGCAGTGCGGGCTCGTTGTCCCCAAAGGATCCTTTGCCGAGATCAGGCAGCGAGGGCTCGGCGCGCTGCGCGACGACATCAGGCGACTCGCTCCATTCCTCGGCGACCGG
>JBJMOT010000139.1:0-7001 GCA_045803585.1 Gemmatimonadaceae bacterium | reverse complement strand
GTGATTGTCGCTCCGCTCGACGTGCTGACCGAGTTCGACGCGCTGAGCGAGAGAACCGCCGGGTTGCTCGATCCCCAGTTGACAGTGCGACCGGTCAGAGCGTTGCCACCCGCATCCTTCGGAACAGCGGTCAGCTGTTGCGTTTGCCCGAGCAATACCGGCGTGACTGGAGCTGAAAGCGCTAATGACGTCACCGACACTGGAACAACCGTCAGCGACGCACTCCCAGTTTTGCCTTCGCTGGTAGCGATAATATTGGCGGTGCCCGCCGCGACGCCACTGACCACACCCGTAGCAGGAGCTACCGTCGCGACCGCGTTGTTGCTGGAGCTCCACGTTATCGCTCGCCCAGTAAGCACATTGTTGCCAGCATCAAGCGTCGTTGCAGTGGCTTGAGTCGTTCCGACAGCCGTGATGGAATTCGCCGCGAGATTTACGTTGACCGTCGCTACCGGAGCGATGGTGACGGTGATCGCTGAAGTACCAGCCTTTCCTTCGCTCGTAGCAGTGATCGTCGAAGTTCCGACTGCCACCGCCGTGACTACGCCTGCCGCACTTACCGTCGCGGCTGGTGGGTTGCTCGACGTCCAGGTCAGACTTCTGCCGGACAGCACGTTGCCGTTCGCGTCCTTCGTCACCGCAGCCAGTTGTTGAGGGGGTGAAATTCCCAGGACGAGTGTTGCGGTTGTTGGAGTCACCGTGACGGTCGCGACGGCGGCCGGACTGACCGTGAGCAGGGCGCTGCCAGTTTTGCCTTCGCTGGTGGCGATGATATTTGCGCTGCCAGCGCCGACTGCCGTGACGAGTCCGGTGGTTGGGGACACGGTGGCGGAGCTTGTGTTGTCCGAGCTCCACGCTACTACCCGGCCCGCCAGCTGACGCTCGTGTGCATCGAGAAGCGTCGCTGCCGCTTGGGTTGTCTGAGTGGGATTGATCGAGCCGGACGCCAGTGACACGGTAATCGTTGCAACCGGTGCCGGTGTAACGGTAATCGTCGCGCTTCCGCTCTGACTTTCACTTGTCGCGGTGACATGCGCTGTGCCGACCGTGAGTGCTGTTACCACTCCCTGCGCAGATACCGTGGCAACAGCAGCGTTGTCGGAACTCCAGGAGACGCTCCTGCCAGTAAGAACTACTCCATTTTCATCGAGGATAGTGGCAGTGGCTTGCGAAGTTTCGACCGCGGTAATGGAGCTTGGCGCGAGCGCGACGTTCACGGACGCCACCGGCACCGGCATTACGGTAATCACCGCACTTCCGCTCTTTCCCTCACTCGTGGCGGTGATCGTTGCGGCGCCGACACCATGAGCCGACGCCAGGCCGTCGCCATCTACCGTCGCTACCGTCCCGTCGCTCGACGACCATGTCACGGCGCGACCGGTGAGCAGATTATGGTTCGCGTCGCTCGTCTGCACAGAAAGCTGTGTTGTCTTGCCCGCAATTACGTTTGCTGTCGCTGGAGTTACCATGACTGCGGCCACCGGTATCGGCGCGACGGTAACGTTAACGTTCGAGGTCACGCCGCCGGCCGACGCGGTGATGGTGGTCGGGCCAGGCTTGAGGGCGGTTAGCAACCCATCGGGTGAAATCGAACCCACGGTGGGGTCAGAGGTCCCCCAGGTAATTGTCCGGTTAGAGAGAACTTCGCCCTGTGAATCGGTTGCAGTTGCCGTCAACTGCTCCGCATCACCGACGAAAAGCGTTGAAGCTCCATTCACGATCGGTGGCTTGTCCGGCGGACCCCGAATCGTGACAGCAGCGACTGGAACAGGCGTCAGTATCGCGTAAACGCTGAAATGCGAGACCTCCGCCGAAACGGTCTTATTGGTCAGATCCACCGTAGAACCGGCAATTGGCTGCCAACCCGAACCGGTGGAGAGATGAATCTCCAGCGCCGCCTCCTCGGTACCCTGCGGCAGGTTGGTGGGAGCGTATTTGAGCCTTATGGTGACCGGCTTGGCGAATGTGGTTCCGCTCGGACCAAAATCGAATGGGGTTTCTTTGACTACGCGCGGATCGTTCGCGAAAGCTGTTGACGGAACGACTGACAAATTCGTTGGCTGCGCCAGAGCGTCGGATGGAACAACGATTTGAACCGTCCCCGAACGCAGGCTCAGCGTGGCGCCGCTGCTGGAAACCACGCCTCCGTCGAGTACCGTAACCGTCGACGTCGCGCTCTTTCCGTCGACGCTTGCGGTTATCGTGGCGGTCCCGGGCGCCACGCCAGCCACACTTCCCGTATTCGAGACGGTGGCCTTCGCGACATCGGAACTCGACCAGGAGAAGACGCGCGGTAACGCGGTGCCAGCTCGATCCAACGCCGTCGCCGAAAGCTGGATGCTCGACGCCGGCACGAGCGTCGCTGTCGGTGCAGAGATCGCTATGCGATCAGTCGTCGGGGGAGGAGGCCCTGTGACGCTGTCCCCACACGAGCCGATCAGCCAGGCAAACCCGATCAGACCGATGGAGCGCGCGACTCCCCGGAGGACTACCGCAGATGTGGCCATAAACGCGCGCCACCGATGCAAGTCGCTGCCCAAAAAGAACTTACTCCCAACTCACTGGCAGATAAACGTTTACAACGCGGGCGAGTCAGGATGTGTTGCGAATTTGCAACGCCGTTATTTCATCTTAACAGCACGTGAAAGCGTCACAGCGCGTTAATTCAACCCGTTACTTCAAACGCCGACTGCGCGCGCCAGGTTAACCCGAACCGTATCGAATCGCGCAACCTTTGGATAAAGATTCGCCGCTCCGCGTGTGTCGCGATCCGTGGTTACCACGAATGACGTGGCGGGAAAAACGTGGTCGTATTCGCGTTCGACGTCGTATCTGTACAAATACAGGCCGAGGTAGTAAGTGCCCGGACCGAGGTTCAGCTCAAGATCAAATTCGCAATTGGCGCGGTCTCCGGCAGCGAGCGACAGCGGAGGGTGTCCCAGTCGTTCGCTGGAGGTATTGAAGACCTCATAGAACTCGGTGTTGAAGACGTCGAGGACGACTGCAACTTTTTCGGTAGGAGCGGCGGCTTCGATCTGGACGCTAACGCGCGCGCGCTGGCCGGCCGCGAAGCGGCCTGACTGACCATCAACTCCGGAAATGGACGCGCCAAGAATACGCACCGGGCCTCCGGCCTGTCGTTCATGGTGCCCGGCTGCAGTATCGAGGTATCTGCGTACGACCTGGTCCGTGGGACCGTCGGCGATAACGCGTCCTTTCTCGAGCAGGATGCCGCGCTGACAAAACTCTGCGACGGCCTGAAGGTTGTGTGAGACGAAGATGACCGTGGCCCCGCTCTTCGCGATGGACCGCATCTTTTCCAGTCCCTTACGCTGAAAGGCGAAGTCGCCGACGCTCAGTACTTCATCGATTACGAGTATGTCGGGCTCCAAGTGTGCTGCCACGGAAAAACCCAGGCGTGCAAACATACCCGAGGAGTAGCGTTTTACCGGCGTATCGATGAACTCCTCGATCCCGGCAAAATCGACTATCTCGTCGAACTTGCGTTTGACCTCGGCTCGACTCATCCCGAGGATGACGCCGTTGAGAAAGACGTTCTCGCGGCCGGTAAGATCGGGGTGAAATCCTGCGCCAACTTCGATCAGCGCAGAAAGGCGCCCGTTCACTTCGATGCTGCCCCGAGTGGGTTCCATGATCCCGCTCAAGTGCTTGAGCATCGTGCTCTTTCCAGCGCCATTATGTCCGATGATGCCGAGCGTCTCCCCTTTGCGGAGATCGAAGGAGATGTCATTGAGAACCCAGAACTCCTGAGCATCTAGCGCCCGTTCGCTGTCGCGGCGTACTGCCCGCTTTACAAGCGAAGGAATGAGATCCCGAAGCGAGTCATGTCGCTCGCCGCGCCTGAAGCGCTTGAAGACGTGGTTCAACCGCAGACTGTATTCACTCATTCAAACACTCTCTGCGAAGCGCGGCTCGAGCCGCCTGAAGAACGCTATGCCTGCCCAAAACAGAAGGGTCGCGACAAGGGCGCTGTACCCGAACCAGATGATGTCGGGACCGTGGGCGCGAAAAACGCTCGAATCGAGTCCATCAAGAAGGGATGCGATGGGATTGAGCATCAGGACCCAGCGCCACTTGCCCGCCAAAGCGGCATCGTAAAGAACCGGCGTGAAAAAAATCGCGAACGTGAGCACCACTTCGACGAGATACTTGATGTCACGGAAGAACAGATTTGCCGCCGAAAAAAGAATACACAGACCAACGGTGAATACCACCAACACCGCCAATAGCACGGGCACCCACAGCATGGCGAGCGAGGCTTTTACTCCCGTGAACGGCAAAAGAACCAGCAGGACCGGAATCGCGATCGCCATGTCAAAGAGAGACGTGAGAACTGACGATAGCGGAAAAACGAGGCGAGGGAACTTGATCTTGGTTACGAGACTGCTATTGGAGGTAAGGCTCGCGGTTCCGAAGCGGAGCGCGGACACAAAAAAAGCCCACGGCAACGCCTTGACACCAATGCCACCAATGTCGGCCGCCGTGATGGGGTGGCCGGAAACCTTGGAGGCGACAACACGGACCATCACCCCCGCGCCAGTGATGATTATTGGCATCAGCACTGCCCACAGAAGTCCCATTACCGATTGCTTGTACCGGATCCTGATCTCGCGCCAGGTGACCATGTACAGCAGCTCCCGGTTGCGGATGATTTCGTGCAGCGTTTTCATGCCTTCTCTCGGTGGCCGTTACGTCTATTTCGCAGTGCCGCTCGCTCCCG
The DNA here is from genome assembly GCA_045803585.1 of Gemmatimonadaceae bacterium. Classification (GTDB taxonomy): domain Bacteria; phylum Gemmatimonadota; class Gemmatimonadetes; order Gemmatimonadales; family Gemmatimonadaceae; genus UBA4720. The sequence continues at coordinate 2,260 of JBJMOT010000139.1, read as the reverse complement.
CAGGAGCCAGCCTGGTCTGAGCGCCGCCTTTACTGCTGCCCGCGCGATTTGCGGAGTCAAAGCAATCTTCGAGGGAAGCCGTTCTCCGATCGTCGTCAGTGCGCGCTGATGGTATGCCCAGAACTCGGGCTCCCGGCTCAAAATCACTCCTTCTCCCAGGACCCTGAGGAAGTCGGCCCGTGCAGGACCCAGGCGTTGCGGTAGTTCGTCGCGGGAGAGATACACCGGCCCGTACTTGCGCAGAATCGTGTAGATGAATGACCGCCGCCATTGAAAGCTCTCGATGGCGGTAAGAACTCCTTCATTGCCGCGGCGGCTGAAAGTAAGGACCTGGTGGACGAATCCAAGGTCGGCCTCCGCGAGTATCTCATGGCAGGCCTCCGTGTCCTCGTGCATGGACGATTCGGAGAAAAAAGGATCCCGCTTCGCCACGACATCCGCCCGATACATCACGTTGGTCGGCGTACCGAACAAATAAAGATTGTCGAGCAGATGAAGCCTGCTGGCGATCCGGCCGGGGATACACTCAGTTGGCCATTCGAGCCCGCTCCCGCAAACAAACTTGCCCTCGAGATAATAGGAGCTGATGATGGCTGCCGTTGGGTGCGACTCGCCGACCGCCACCATCCGCGCCAGGCACTCGGGAAAGATGTAATCATCGGCCAGCACCATCTTCACATATCGAGCTTCCTTTGCAACATGCCGGAGCGCGCCGTTGTAGTTGGGAACCTGGTCCAGGAATTCCGGATTACGAATCACGCGGATGCGCGAGTCGCGCGCCGCGTAGTAATCCGCGATCTGTCCGGAGCCGTCCGTACTCTTATTGTCCACCAACAGATATTCGAAGTTGGAGTGCGTCTGCGCCAAGACGCTCTCGATACACTCACGCAGATAGAGTGCAGTGTTGTAGAACGGAGTCACTACGCTGACGAAGGGCTGATCGGTCATCGATTTCTCAAGAGATCCGGCAGAAGATCCTGCTGTTGACGAACGGCGGCGCGCGCGGAGGCCGCATAGTCGCGCAACTGTCGCGCGCAGGGGTCAAGCTCGTCCAGCAGGGAGCCCAGACTCGTAGTCACCTGATCCAGTGATGCGGTGGGAAGATCCAGACAAAACGCCTCAACGCCCGCATCATTCATCACCGCCCGCACCTTTCGCTCGTGTGAAAGCCCCAGCACCGGACGAGCCGCCACAATCGCGAGCAAGACACCGTGCAGCCGGCTCGAAACAACTATGTCCAGCCGACGGAACAACTCCAGCAGACTGCCAGGAGTGTCGGCGTCCGCCACCGAGCAGCCGGCTCGAGTCGCCTCATCAAGCCTCGCCCACACATCCCGAACCGCGTTCATGTCGGCTGGATCGGTAACGAACAGGTGTACACGATCACCTCTGGCGACCGTGGCGGCTACGAGACCCGTCCATAATGTCACGTACTTCTCGTATTCACCGTGATCCTGGTCGGGCCAATTGCCAGGCCGCATGAAAACCATCGGACTGATACCGATGTCGTGTCCAGGTCGCTTAGGCTGGAAAGGCGGTTTGCTGCCCAGTCCGAATGCGAGATCGGGCACAACCGGCAAGTCAGAATGAACTCCCAGCTGTCTGGTTAGAGCGAGAGAACCGGAATCCCGCACGGAGCAGTACGCAGCCTGAGACACTGCATATCGTAGCAATCGCCGGCTCATCCCGGTTTTCGCGCCGCCGTAACCGACGCTGAGAAAGGCAAATGGCACCCGTGCCCGGCGCGCAAGCCAGGCCCAGCGGGCGAGGGCATAAGGCTGGCCCCAGGCTCCGCCCCAAACCGCATCGAGTTGTCCACCGCCAGCCGCCAGCACCAGATCGGCGGTCCTCAGCCACCGCCACGCACTAATCAATGACGCGACTTCGAAGACCGCAGACGCCGTGAGGTCTGCTGCCACTCCAAAAAGACGGCCCACGAGCGGAACGCCGCTAGTTCGACGCGCCAAAGATCGGGCGGCCCGCACTACGAACGGCCCATCCCCGCGCGCGGAGAGAAACATCGGGCGACTTATGCCAGTCAGGAATTCCGCCTCGACGCCATGGCCGCCGGCTGTACGCTCGGGATGAAGCGTGAAGGCGCGAAGTGACACATCGGGCCACCGTTCACGGAGTCCCTCGAACGTTGCCTGGAGGATGGCTTCGTCGCCGAGATTTCCCCAGCCGGATGGGTAGATGATTCCGATCCGGGGGGAGCGCTTCCCCTTTCCGGTGCGGGGCTTGGCGTGCATTTCGATAGAGT